>JAKDNL010000881.1 GCA_030451825.1 Pseudonocardia sp.
CCCGCCCGGCCCCGCTCAGGGATGTCCCGAAGGGTCCCCTCGCTCACCCTGTGGTCCCGAGGGGTCCCCTCGTGACCCGGTCGGGACGCGGAGCGTGTTTCCGAACGGGCCCTCTCGGCTGCGCCCGGCGGACACGACGAGGATCAGCTCGTGGTGTCGGACTTCTCGCCGGAGTCCACCGTCGCCGCGGCCGACCCGTTGGTGTGCGGGTCACCGCGCTTGACGGCCGTGAGCAGCATCTGCGAGACGTCCTGGACCTGGACGTTCTCGCCGGAGCCCTCGCCCTGCCGCTCGGTCAGGCCGTCGGAGATCATCGTCCGGCAGAACGGGCAGCCGACCGCGATCGTGCCCTGGGCGGAGGCGCCGTCCCCGCCCGCCGCGGCGACGCCGTCGAGGGTGTCGATGGCCTCGGTCGTGCGGTTGACGTTGACCCGCTGACCGATCCGCTCCTCCATCCACATCCGGGCGCCACCCGCGCCGCAGCACATCGAACGCTCGGCGTGCCGCGGCATCTCGGTGAGCGTGGCGCCGGCGGCCCCGACGAGCTCGCGCGGCTCCTCGTAGATCTCGTTGTGCCGGCCCAGGTAGCACGGGTCGTGGTAGGTGACCGGTGCACCCTGGGTCTCCGCGGGGGCGGACACCGGGACCAGCTTGCCCTCGCGGACGAGCTTGTTCAGCAGCTGCGTGTGGTGCACGACCTCGTAGTGGCCGTCGAGCTGCGGGTACTCCTTGCCCAGGGTGTTGAGGCAGTGCGGGCAGGTGGTGACGATCTTGCGAGTGCCCGTCTCGCGGCCTTCGAACACCCCGTTCAGGACCTCGACGTTCTGCTGGGCCAGCATCTGGAACACGAACTCGTTGCCGGAGCGGCGCGCCGGGTCGCCTGTGCAGGTCTCCTCCGGGCCGAGCACGACGAACTTCACGCCGGCCCGGTGCAGCAGCTCCGCGGTGGCCCGGACGGTCTTCTTCTGCCCGTCCTCGAACGCGCCCGCGCAGCCGATCCAGAACAGGTACTCGGTGTCGTCGGAGAGCTCGCCGTCGAACACCGGGACCTCGAAGTCCAGAGCCTTGGTCCACTCCAGGCGGTCCTTGGCGTTCTGGCCCCAGGGGTTGCCCTTGTTCTCCAGGTTCTTGAACAGCACGCCGAGCTCGGAAGGGAACTCGGACTCGATCAGCACCTGATGGCGGCGCATGTCGACGATGTGGTCGACGTGCTCGATGTCCACCGGGCACTGCTCGACGCAGGCGCCGCAGCTGGTACACGACCACAGCACGTCCGGGTCGATGACGCCGCCCTGCTCCGCGGTGCCGACGAGCGGGCGCAGCGCCTGATCGGCCCCCGAGCCGGTGATGCGCTCGAAGCCGGACTCGGGAACCCCGTGGCCGGGGTGCGCGGTGAGCCCGGCCGAGAAGTCGATCGAACCCTCCTCCGGCATGTCCTTGCCGCCGATCATGTACGGGGCCTTCGCGTTCATGTGGTCGCGCAGGTCCATGATCAACAGCTTTGGCGAGAGCGGCTTGCCGGTGTTCCAGGCCGGGCACTGGCTCTGACAGCGACCGCACTCGGTGCAGGTCGCGAAGTCGAGCATGCCCTTCCAGGTGAAGTCCTCGATCCTGCCGCGGCCGAACGTGTCGTCCTCGCCCGGGTCCTCGAAGTCGATCTTGACGCCGTTCGACTCCATGGCCGGCAGCGGACCGAGTGCCTTCGGGAAGCGCTTGGCCGAGACGTTGATCGGCGCCGTGAAGATGTGCAGGTGCTTGCTGTAGAGGACGACGACCAGGAAGCCCAGCATCACGCCGATGTGCAGCATCAGCCCGATGCTCTCGACGACCTCGAGGGTCTCCGGCTCCAGGCCGGAGAACAGGTTGCCCAGGCCGATCGAGGCGAACGCGCCGGACTTGTACGGGAACGTCCCGAGCGCGGACGACGCGGCCCGGAAGAAGAACAGCGTCCAGAGCACGTTGAAGATCAGGAA
>JAKDNL010000270.1 GCA_030451825.1 Pseudonocardia sp.
ACCCTGGTGCGCGATCCACTGCCCGGTCTGACGACCGTCGAGTACACCGTGGACGCCCACGTCGCGACGATCACCCTCAACCGTCCGGAGCGGCTCAACAGCTTCGACCGGACCATGACCGAGGAGGTCGCGCGCGTCTGGGCGCACGTCCGCGACGACGACGACGTGCACGTCGCCGTGCTGCGGGCCGCCGGTGACCGGGCCTTCTGCACCGGCATCGACGTGCGCGAGGGCCCCTGGTGGAGCGACCAGAACATCTGGAACCAGGAGGATCCCGGCGTGGCGCTGAGCCCGCGGGCACACCAGGTCTGGAAGCCCGTGATCGCGGCGGTGCACGGGATGGCCGCGGGCGGCGGGATGTACTTCCTCAACGAGTCCGACATCGTGATCTGCTCCGAGGACGCGACCTTCTTCGACCCACACGCCAACGGCGGCATGGTCTCGGCGCTGGAGCCGATGGGCATGCTCCGCCGAGGCGTACCGCTCGGCGACGTGCTGCGCTGGGCCCTGGCCGGCAACGAGGAGCGGCTCACCGCGCAGACCGCGCTGCGGCTCGGGATCGTGACCGAGGTGGTGCCCCGTGATCGGCTCTGGGCGACCGCGCGCGAGCTGGCGGACGAGATCGCGGGCCGGCGCCCGCAGGCGATCCAGGGCACGGTTCGCGCGATCTGGGAGTCGCTGGACCAGCCGCCGTCGGTCGCGGCCAGGCACGGCCTGGCCTATGCCCAGATCGGCAACGTGGGACGCGAGCAGCTGACCCCGCGCGGCGAGGCGCGGAAGCGGCTGCGGTGAGTGGGCGATCAAGGTGGAGCGGCCCGGCGGCGGCGTCGGCAGGCGGCGGTGACCGCCATCGGCGCGCACACCGACGCCGTGCTCCGCGCGCTCGGCCGTACCGACACCGAGATCGCGGCGCTGCGCGACCGCGGTGTCGTCTGAGCGCAATCCGACCCGCCGACCGTGACCCCAGGAGTAGCCCATGACGACCCTTGACGCCCCCGACACCCTGCTCGCCGAGTTCGGCCTGTATCTCGACGGCCACTCCGTCCCCTCAGAGTCCGGCCGGACCTACGAGTCGTTCGATCCCTACACCGGCGAGCCATGGGCCCGGGCGGCGGACGGTACGGCGGCCGACGTCGACCGGGCCGTCGCCGCCGCGCGCGCGGCACTCGACGGGCCCTGGGGTGCACTGACCGCCCCGGCCCGCGGGGAGCTGCTGCGGCGGCTCGGCACGCTCATCGCGCGCGACGCCGACCGGCTCGCCGAGCTGGAGGTGCGCGACGGCGGGAAGCTGATGCGGGAGATGGCGGGCCAGGTGCGCGGCCTGCCCGCCTGGTACTCCTACTTCGCGGGGGTCGCGGAGACCACGCACGGCGAGGTCATCCCGACGGACAAGAGCAACTACCTCGTCTACACCCGGCACGAGCCGGTCGGCGTGGTCGCGGCGATCACACCGTGGAACTCCCCGCTGCTCCTGCTGACCTGGAAGCTCGCGCCGGCCCTCGCCGCCGGGTGCACCGTCGTCGTCAAGCCCAGCGACTACACCCCCGCCTCCACGGTCGCGCTCGCCGAGCTGGTCACCGAGGCGGGGTTCCCGCCGGGCGTCGTCAACGTGGTCACCGGCTGGGGAGCGGGGGCCGGCCAGGCGCTGGTTGCCCATCCCGGCGTCGACAAGATCGCCTTCACCGGGTCCACCGCAACCGGGATCGCGGTCGCCCACGCCGCGGCGGACAACGTCGCCCGGGTGACCCTGGAGCTCGGCGGAAAATCCGCGCAGGTGGTGTTCCCCGACGCCGACCTCGACGCCGCCGCCAACGGCGTGGTCGCCGGGGTGTTCGCGGCCACCGGGCAGACCTGCCTGGCCGGGTCCCGGTTGCTGGTTCACGAATCGGTGGCCGACGAGCTGGTCCGCCGGATCGTCGACCGCGCCGAACGAATCGTCGTCGGCGACCCGAAGGCACCGGAGACCGAGATGGGCCCGCTGTCCAACGACCGCCAGCTGGAGGTCGTCCTCGGGCACTTCGCCGCGGCCCGCGAGCAGGGTGTGACGATCGCCTGTGGCGGTGAGCAACCCGACGGGCTGGGCGGGTACTTCGTGCGCCCGACCGTCCTCACCGACCTCCCCGCGGACGCCCGGGCCCTGACCGAGGAGATCTTCGGCCCGGTCCTCGCCGTCTCGACCTTCACCGACGAGGACGAGGCCGTCGAGCTGGCCAACTCGACCCCGTTCGGGCTGGCGGGCTCGGTCTGGACGAAGGACGTGCACCGCGCCCACCGGGTCGCGGCCCGGCTGCGAGCGGGGACCGTGTGGGTCAACGCCTACCGGACCGTCGCCCCGCAGGTCCCGTTCGGCGGCGTCGGGCTCTCCGGCGTCGGGCGGGAGAACGGGGCCGACGCGATCAAGGACTACACCGAGACCAAGGCGGTGTGGATCGAGCTCTCGGGGCTGTCCCGGGACCCGTTCACCCTGGGCTGAGGGGTGGACGCGGTCGAGGCGGCGAGGCGGGCCGCCGGTCAGGCCTCGCCGGTAGTCCCCTCGGTGACGACGACCCGCGCGGACGCGAGGTTGGGGATCCGGCGGAACCGGGCCGCCGTGTCCCCCTCGCGGTGGGCGCAGACCCGCGCCGTGACGAAGTAGGTGCCCGGGCGGTCGTAGGTGTGGTTGGTCGCCAGCGACACCGCGGAGTCACGGCCATCGACGTCGTGCCGCACCGGGAAGGTGCCGCTGCCGTCGAGATCCCACTCCACGGACACGATCGTGCCGCCGCCCGGCGGCACCTCGGCACGCACCTCCAGCTCGACCGGCCGCCCGACCGGCACCTCGGCACGGGTGCGACCGTCGGCGCTGACCGAGACCACCGGCTGGACACCGCCGCGCTCGGCGGCCGCCGCAGGGAGCCGGATCTGGCCGTCGGCGACCGAGAACGTGGTGGCCGCCGGCGGCACCCCCTCTTCCACCCAGCGCATCAGGTCCGCGAGGCCCTGCTCGACGACCGGGAAGTAGTCGACCAGCCAGGTCGAGCTCGCCCGGCCGGGTGCCCCGGGCAGATACGTCGGCGGGATGTGCTCGGCGTTCTCCGTCCACTGCAGCCGGAAGCGCTCCGCCGCGCCCTCGGCACCCTGGTCGGCGAGCACCGCGCCTCGGTAGACGAGCCCCTGGCCGGGCCAGAGCGACGAGTCGTGGGTGTGGTGGATCCAGAGCAGCTTGCCCTGGAGGTGCCCGGTGTAGGAGACACCCATCAGAGGTGACATCCGTGGGACCGGGTGCTGCGGGTACACCGGGCTGCCGGCCGAGCGCAGCGAGTCGAACTGCGCGTCGGTCATCACGTGATGGCGGTGGAAGTAGCAGAACGCGAGGAAGTCGCGGTTGTCGACCTGCACCTCGTCACCCGCCCGCAGCCCGGCGAAGCGCAGCGCGTTGGCCTCGCCCTGCCCGTCTCCCACCATCAGCCCGCCCGCGGTCCCGCTGCAGTAGAGCCGCCGGCCCGCCGCCTCCCCGCCGAGGACCCGCATCCCCGCTCCGAGCCGGTAGCCGTCGGGCAGGTCGGCCAGCTCCACCGCATAGGGCAGGTCGCGGGCGCCGCTGCCCGCCATGATCCCTGCGGTCGCCCGCATCAGCGTGTACTCCGGCCCGGCGAAGGCCGGGTCGGTGAGCAGCTCGCCGACGGTGACCACGCGGCGCACGCGGACCACCGCGTCGAGCACGTCGCCCGCCACGACCTCCGGATGGTCGTGGCCGACGTAGCCGGGGCGGGTCCAGAAGTGCTCGAAATAGTCCGGGTCCGCCTCGACCAGCCGCTCCGCGATCGAGGTCCACAGCCAGATCTGGCCCATCGGCGCACCGATCATGAACTCGTCGCCGCGCGGGAATCCCTGCCGGTAGAGGCTCGCGAGCTCCTCGCGCTGGTGGGTGGTCAGCCCCGCGAACGGGTCCCCGCTGCCGCCCGGGGCCGTCGCGTCGACCAGCGGGCCCATCACGTCACGCAGCAGCCGCTGCACGTTGAACATGCAGGCGAAGCTCATCACCTGCGCGCCCTGGACCGGCTCGGTGGCCGGGAACGGCGCGACGTCGCCGCCGCCCATGAACGGCAGGGCGCCGTCGAAGACGTCCGGGGCGTTCTCCAGCACCAGCGGGGACCGCCGGCCGCCACCGGAGCCACCCCAGACGTAGGCGTGGTGCGGGGCGATGCCGTACACCTGCTCGGCAACGTGCTTCGAGAACCGGGCGCACTCGGCCGCTGCCCGCCACCCGTAGAGGGTGGGGTCCTCCCCCGCGCGCGGGTCGACGTCGTCGCCGATGTGTCCCATGTTCGTCTCGACCATGTAGCCGCCGAGCCGCACGGTGAGCTCGAGCCCACCCATCGCCGCACCGAGGGCACCGCCGAAGAAGTCCTCGTGCCCGGCGTGCGCGCCCTCCAGCGGCATGACGAGCCTGCCGCCCCACTCCTCGGCGGCCGGCAGACAGACCGTGAACCGGGTGTCACAGTCGGCGAACCCGCCGTGGACGGAGCGGTGCGGGTAGGGCTCCACCCGCCACTCGTCGCGGTCGACGTACGGGGGCCCGAAGTACGGATCCGTCACGGAGTAGGACGAGCAGTCGATGGCGTCCGGCATCGCGACCTCCCGATGTGCTGCCCGCAGCGTCGCGGGACCCCCGAACCTACGGTCGTTTCTGACGATGAGTCAACGCAGTCTCAGCAGATCCTCAGAACCGCACGTGCATGTCCTCGCCCGGACCCAGCGGGTCCGGGACCGACTGGCAGCCGAGGACGTGTCCCTCGGCGAGGTCGTCGTCGTCGAGCACGTCGTTCGACTCCATCCGGACCCGGCCCTTGAGCACCTGGGCCTGGCAGGCACCGCAGACGCCGTCGCGGCAGGAGTACGGGGCGTCGATCCCCTTGCTCAGCAGCAGGTCGACCAGCCGGACGCCGGCCGGCCAGGTCAGCTCGTGGGTGTCCCCGTCGAGCTCGACGACCACGTGGACCGCGCCGTCGGGATCTTCCGCCGCAGCCGCACCGGGCACCACGATCTCGGCGAACGGGTCACCCCCCAGCGAGGTGTAGACCTCGACGTGCACCCGGGCCGCGTCGGCGCCGGCGGCCCGCAGCGCGGCGGAGACCGCGTCCATGTACGGGCCGGGCCCGCAGAGGAACGCCTCCCGGCCCGCGTAGGGCGCGACCAGGGCGGTGAGCTGCCCGGTGGACGGGATGCCCTGCACGGACTCCAGCCAGTGCAGCACGGTGAGCCGCGCCGGGTGGGCGGCGGCGAGGGCACGCAGCTGTGCACCGAAGATCACCGAGGACTCGTCCCGGTTGGCGTAGAGCACGGTGACCCGGCCCGAACCGGCCGCGAGGGCGGAGCGCAGGATCGACAGCACCGGGGTGATACCGCTTCCGCCCGCGGCGAGGAACAGGTCGACGTCGAGATCGGCTGGGGTGAACACACCCGCCGGGGCCAGCACCTCGATCTCCGAACCGGCGCGGACGTTGTCGCACAGCCAGTTCGAGCCGTACCCGCCGGCCGTGCGCTTGACCGTGACGGTGAGTCCGGGATCAGCGCCGTGGGGCGAGCTCGCGAGCGAGTAGCAGCGGGCGACCGAGCCGGTGCGCTCGCTCGGGATCCGCAGGGTGAGGAACTGACCAGGCCGGTAGGCGAACATCTCGCCGTCTCCGGCGGGCACCTCGAACACCAGCGAATGCGCGTCCGCCGTCTCCCGGACGACCCGCGCCACGCGCAACGCCCGCGAGCGCGGCCGGACCACGGTGTCCTCCGCCTCGGCGTCCCCCGAAACGGCCCCGGTCGGCGGGGTGCCCGCCGGGCTGGTCGGCGCAGCGGCGGGCTCGGCCATGGGTTCCTCCAGACCTCGGGGGCACTGGTCGCCGTCGACGGCGACCCATTTCTGACATAGTGTATGTCTCTGTCGAGCAGGAGAAGAACTGCCGGCGCGATGTGACGCGGTCGTCCCCCGGTCGTCCCCCGTCCTCCGGGTGCGGCCGGTGCCGCCGCCCGCGCGTTCCGGCACCGAGCCCGGGAGGGACCGAGTCGATGAGCACCCACGTGGGCGTCGCGGACACCGAGGAACAGGCGGCGCTGGTCGAGGCGGTCGAACGCGCCCTGGAGCGGCACTGGGGTGCCGAGCACCGGCACAAGCAGGTCGGCGACCCGGCGGCGGTGAGCGAGCGTCCGGTGTGGACGGAACTCGCCCAGCTGGGCGTGGCCGGGCTTCCGGTGCCCGAGGAGGCCGGCGGGTCCGGCGGCCGGTGGGCCGAGCTTGCGGTGGCGCTGGAGGTCGTCGGCGGGGCGGTGGCGCCCGTGCCCGCGATCGGCGTGGCCGGGGCCCTCGGTGCACTGGAGGTCGCGGACACGCCCGCAGCCGCGCGACTGCGGGCGGCACTGGCCGAGGGGAGCTCGATCGCCGCCGTCGCGTGGACCGAGGCCGGGACCGGCGAGGAGGCGTTCACCGCCACCGGGCCGGCCGAGGCCCGGGTCTCCGGCCGGGCCGATCTGCTGCTCTCCCCCGAGGCGGACGCGCTGCTGCTGCTCGCGACCGGACCGGACGGGCCGGTCCTGGTGCAGGTCGACCCGGCCGCGGCCGAACGGCGGGCCGGCCTCGACCCGACCCGACCGACCGGCACCCTCGCCCTGACCCACGCCCCCGCCACCGTGCTCGCCCGCGGCGAGGTCGCCGTCGCCGCGGCCGGACGCGGGCGGGCCGCGGCGGCCACCGCGCTGGCCGCCGAGCTGGTCGCCCTCGTCGGGCACTGCCTGGAGGGAGCTGTCGACTACGCGGCGACCCGCGAGCAGTTCAGCCGGCCGATCGGCAGCTTCCAGGCCGTCAAGCACCGCTGCGCGGACATCCTGGCGTCGCTGGAGCTGAGCCGCGCCGCGGCCCGGCACGCCGCGGCTCTGCTCGACGAGGGGACGGCGGTCGACCCCGGCGCGTTGGAGGAAGCCGTCGCGCTGGCGCTGCTGCGCACCCGATCGGCCGCGCACGAGGCGTCGCACGGCTACATCCAGGTCCTCGGTGGCATCGGCTTCACCTGGGAGCACGAGGCCCACCTGTACCTGCGCCGGTCCGGTGCCTCGGCACCGCTCTTCGGCGGGCCGCAGGCGCAGCTCGCCCGGCTCGACCCCGCTGCGGCCCGGGCGGCGGTCGCGCCCGCGCACACCGGGCCCGCTGCGGAGCTCGACTCCGCGGTGCGCGAGCTGCTACCCGCGCACCGCGCGACGTGGGGCGTCGATGACTCGTTCACCGCCCGGCTGGACTGGCAGCGGACACTGCACGGCGCGGGGTGGATCGCGCCGCAGTGGCCTACCGGGTTCGGCGGCCGCGGCGTCGGCATCGTCGACCAGGTCGCGTGCGACGGCGTGCTGGCCGCGCACCGCGCGCCCGCCCTGGCCGGCGTGCTCGGGGTCAACAACGTGGCCCCCACCCTCATGCACTACGGCACGCCCGAGCAGCAGGCCCACCTCGCGGCGATCCAGGCAGGCACCGAGGTGTGGTGCCAGGGCTTCTCCGAGCCGGGTTCGGGCAGCGACCTGGCGTCGCTGCGGACCCGCGCGGTGGTCGAGGAGAACGGCGACTTCGTGGTGTCCGGGCAGAAGGTGTGGACCTCGGAAGGCATGGAGGCCGACCACTGCCTGCTCCTGGTGCGCACCGACCCGGAAGCCCCGCCGCACAGGGGCATCTCGGCCCTGCTCATGCCGCTCGACCTGCCCGGCATCACCCGCCGCCCGATCACCCAGATCACCGGCGAAGGCGGGTTCGCGGAGCTGTTCTTCGACGACGTCCGCGTCCCGCGCTCGGCCCTGCTGGGCCCGTTGCACAAGGGCTGGACGGTCACCATGACCACCCTCGCCTTCGAGCGCTCCGGCGTGATCATGATGGCGGGCCGGCTGGAGCAGGACGTCCTCGGCGTCGTGGAGACGCTCGAGGGCCGCGACCTCGACCCCGCGACCCGCACCGACCTCGCGGAACGGCTCGCGGAGTGCCGGCTCGTCGGGCTGCTCGGACGGCGGGCCCTCGGCCGGATCGCCGCGGGCGGGACCCCCGGCCCGGAGCACTCGGTGATCAAGCTGGCCTGGTCGCTGGCATCGCAGCATGTCGCCGAGACGCACCTCGCTGCGCTGGGCGCCGACGCCGTCGCCGATCCTTCGGCCGCAGCGGCACGACATGCCTACCTGCTCTCCCGGGCCTCCACGATCGCCGGCGGCACCACGGAGATCATGCGCAACATCCTGGCCGAGCGGGTGCTGGGCATGCCGCGCTGAGCGTGGCCGGTCCGCCCCGCCCCGGGGCGGACCGGGTGGGTCACGGCGCCGGGGCCGCGGGGACCGGGACGAACCGCGGGTGCAGCGAGCCGGCGGCGGCGAGCAGCTCGGCCGCCCCGGGCCAACCGACCGCGGAGGTCGGTCCACCCGCGTCCAGGTAGCACCGCACCATCCGGAACCGGCCCAGCTCCGGGTCCCGGACGACGTGGGTCAGTCCCTCCGCCACGAACACGGGGTCCCGGACGGCGCCGGCCCGCGGAAGGACCCGGCAGGCCGGGACGCCGAGGCCGGCGAAGATCGACGTCCAGTGGGCGACGGGGTGCCGGGCCAGCTCGGTCGCCGGATCCGGCCCCGCGGCGCCGAGGAAGGCCCCGACCTGCGCCGACGTCCTCGCGGCGACCGCGACCCAGCCGTCGGCGGCCAGGTACAACCGGTGGGTCCGCCCCGGGCCGGCGTGGTCGAGGCCGCCCGTCGCGCCGGGCGGCCGCCCGCCGGAGGGGGGGAACTCCTCGCGCTGCAGGGACCTCGCCGTCGCCGC
>JAKDNL010000882.1 GCA_030451825.1 Pseudonocardia sp.
CCTGGCCCAGCTGGACAAGCCCTATGTGTGGGGGGCGAAAGGGCCGGATGCGTTCGACTGTTCCGGGCTGATGACCGCGGCGTGGGCGGCGGCGGGGGTCGGGATCCCGGCGGGCACGGTGAACCAGAAGTTCGCCGGCGCCCCGGTCAGCATCGCCGCGATCGCGCCGGGTGATCTGGTGTTCACCACCGGGTCGTTGGGCTCCCTGGGCAACCCGCGGCACGTGGGCATGTACGCCGGGCAGGGCATCGTCGTGGAGGCGCACAGCACCGCCACCGGGATCATCCTGCAGCCCTTGGCCGGTATGGCCGACGAGATCGTCACGATCCGCCACATCGCCGGACCGACCGGCGAGACCGCCGCCCCCGTTGCGTTGGCGGCCGCGGGATGACCCGCCGCGGCGCGGTCCTGTCCTGTGCCACTCCCCCACGTCGAGATGGAGCTCCTTGATGAACGCTCGCAGCACGGTCATGTCTCCGGCCGCGGACCGGGACGTGGCCCTGTTCGCTCTGTTCTGCGCGGTGGCCGCGCTGTTCTGCGCGGTCGGGGCGGTCCTGGTGGTCGGTGGGTGCGTCGCGGTCGCGATCGGCGGCGGCCCGGTGCAGCTGCCGCCCTGGTCGATGTGGGGTTCGACGGTGATCGTGGTCGTGGGCGGTGCCGCCGATCCCGGGGCGGCCGTCGGGGGATCCTGGTCGCCGCTGGTCGGGCGGCCCGGGTTGTACTGGGCGGTCACGGCCGCGGTGTTCGTGCTGGTCGCGGCGCCGCTGAGTGTGATGGGGTGGTGGGGGTGGCGACGGTTCGGCCCGACCCCGCCCGGGCATGCCCGGCGCCGCGAGATCCGGGCGGAGCTGTCGTTGGCGGCGGCGCGGCGGACCGCGGTGTGGACCCGGCCGGGGATGTCGGCGGCCAAGCGGCGCCGCGCCCCGCTGGCCGAGGTGGCGGCGCCGCTGCACCGGGGTCCGACCGGGGTGATGTGCGCCCCGTTGGAGAACCCGACCGGGACGTTGGCGCCGACCCAGTCGGGTAAGTCGCGCCGCGACCTGGTGCACAAGGCCATCGGCGCGCCCGGGGCGCTGTTGTGCTCGACGACGAAACCGGACCTGCTGGAGTTCGCGGGGCTGGCCCGGACCCGGCGGTCGAAGGCCGGGCCGGTGCTGGTGTTCGACGGTACCGGGGCGGTGGGCTGGCCGGCGCAGGTGGCGTGGGACCCGGTGCGGGGCTGCGAGGACCTGCCCACGGCGTATCGGCGGGCGCACACCATGGTCGAGGCGGCCGCGGTGGGGTTGTCGGACATGACCGGCGGTAACGACAAGGTGTTCCGGGAGCGGGCGACGTTCGTGCTGGCCGCCTACCTGCTGGCGGCCGCGATCAGCGGTGAGTCGATGAAGGCGGTGGTCGAGTGGGCGGTGGCGACGCCCCCGAGCGGGATACCCATCGACTTGCTCGAGCGGACCCACCAGCAGTTGGCGCACAACCTCGCGGCGGAGATGGGGATGGTCGCCGAGACCTCCGATGCGGTGTGGTTGTCGGTCCGCCGGGTCGTCGAGCCGATGCTCGACCCGGATGTGCTCGCGTTGTGCTGCCCGCGGCCGGGCCGCGGGTTCGACGCGCGCTCTCACATCGGGAACCAGGGCTCGTTGTTCCTGGTCGCCGGTCAGCACCAGGCGTTGCAGGTCGCGCCGTTGCTGACCGCGTTGGCCGAGCACTGGTTGACCACTGCGCAGGAGATGGCCCTGACCTGCCCCACCCGGCGGTTGGACCCGCCGGCGACCGCGGTGCTCGACGAGCTGCCCAACGCCACCCCGATCCCGCAGCTGCCCGACATCGTGTCCGACTCCGCGGGCCGCGGCGTGGTGATCCACTGGGCGGCGCAGTCGTTGGCCCAGCTCGAGGACACCTTCACCCCGGCCCGCTCGCGCCAGCTGCTGGACAACACCACCACGCTGACGCTGTGGGGGGCGTTGAAGGACGC
>JAKDNL010000271.1 GCA_030451825.1 Pseudonocardia sp.
CCGCCGGCGCCGACGTGCGTGCAGCACGGGGTGCCGTCGACCTGCGCGGCGATCGTGGTCAGGATCTCCTCGACCTCGGAGTACGCCGCCGGGTCGCCGCCGGGCATGATGCTCGGGCCGAGCAGCGCGCCCTCCTCGCCACCGGAGACACCGATGCCCATGAAGCGCAGGTTCCGCTGGGCGCAGTAGGCGGCGCGCCGGTCGGTGTCCGGGAAGTGCGAGTTGCCGGCGTCGATGATGATGTCGCCGGGGTCGAGCAGCGGGGCGAGCTCGTCGATCACGGCATCCACCGGCTTGCCGGCCTTGACCATGACGACGACCTTGCGCGGCGTCTCGAGGGCATCCACGAACTCCTGCAGCGTCTCCGCGCCGGTGAACGGGCCCTCGTCGCCGAAGTCCCTCATGAACTCGGTCGTCTTCGAGGTGGTGCGGTTGTGCACGGCCACTCCGAACCCACGGCGGGCCATGTTGCGGGCCAGGTTGGCCCCCATGACCGCCAGCCCGGTGACCCCGATCCGGCTCTTGTCCGCCATCGCGTTCCTCCCTGTGCTCGGTGCTCGCGAGGGACGGCCACCCGGCTCGACCGGGGCCGTCCACGTCACCGTCCATCCTCGCCCGCAGCGGCGGCGCGTGCGCGAGCAGGTCCCGGGCGGAACCGTTCGGTTCGTCACGGTTTCCGGCCTTGCACTCGGGCCCGGCCGGGTGGGTCAGGGGCCGGGCAGGAAGCCGGTCAGCAACTGCGTCGTGCGCTCCGGCGCCTCGACGGGGATCCAGTGCCCGACGCCGTCGACGCGTTCGTAGCGGAAGTCCTCGACGAACTCGGCGGAGCGGCGCATCTGGGCCTCGGTCAGCGCGATGTCACCGCTGCTCCACACCCCGAGCACCGGGCGGTCGATCCGCGGCAGCGGTGGTGGCGCGACGCCGACGAACGCCGCCGGGTCGATGTTGGCGCGGTACCAGTTCAGCGACGCGGTCAGCGCGCCCGGCCGCGACAGGTCGGCGATCTGGCGGAGCAGGGCCGGGTCGTCGGACCGCGTGTCCGGGTGCGCCCACGCGCGCAGCAACCCCCAGTCGTCGGCCGGCAGCACCGACTCGGCGACGCCCGGGAACTGGAACCAGAGCATGTACCAGGACAGCGCCTTCTGCTCCAGGCCGGCGCCCAGGAACGCGCCGGCATGCCCGACGGAGAACGCGGCGTAGCGGGTGACCCGCTGCGAGAACATCGTCACCGCCCACCCGAGCGAGGCGCCCCAGTCGTGCCCGGCCAGCGCGAACTCCTCGACGCCGAGGGCGTCGGCCAGTGCGAGCACGTCGGCCACGGACCGCGCCAGCGCGTAGCGCTCGACGCCGTCGGGGCGGTCGCTGTCGCCGAATCCCCGCAGATCGGGGGCGATCACGCGGTACCCGGCGGCGGCCAGGGCGCGGATCTGGTGCTCCCACATCAGGGCCCGGTCCGGCCAGCCGTGCAGCAGGATCACCGCCGGTCCGGAGCCCTCGTCGAGGACGGAGAGCGTGATGTCGGGCAGAGCGATCCGGCTCGGTACGAGGGCATCCACACCCGGGGACCCTAGGGGGTCAGAACGCCGGCCAAGGGATCGCCGGCCCGTACCCGGACGGCTGCGGGAACCGGGGCTCGTTGAGCAGCCGGTCCACCCGCGAGCGCAGCGCCGCGACCTCGCGCCGGGTCACGTGCTCGCCGATCTCGTCGCCGAACTCTCCGGACAGCTTGCGGCGCAGGGTCGTCAACGGCTCGATCAGGTCGTCGCGGAACTCGTCGCCGACCCAGCCCCACAACACCGTGCGCAGCTTGTCCTCGGTGTGCAGGGTCAGGCCGTGGTCCACGCCGTAGACGCAGCTGTCACCGCCGACCAGGACGTGCCCGCCCTTGCGGTCGGCGTTGTTCACCACGATGTCGAACAGCGCCATCCTGCGCAGCTGCGGGTCGTCGGCGTGCACCAGGACGATCGGGTCCCCGGCACCGTCGCGGGCGCGCAGCACCGGCAGCCAGCCGTCCGGCACGTGGGTCGGTTCGCACAGCTCGACCAGCGACGCCGCGGCCAGGGTGATCATCTCGCCGTCGAGGTCGCCGTCGAGATCGTCGTCGTCCGGGTCGCTGACCGCGGTGTCGTCACCCGCCGAGACCCAGGCCTGCACCATCCCGGGGCCGAACGGGCCGTCGCGCAGGCACGTCGGGGGCACGACGTGCAGCCCGGACGCCTCTGAGATCAGGTAGCTGGCCACCTCACGTCCGGCCAGCGTGCCGTCCGGGAAGTCCCAGAGCGGACGCTCACCACGGACCGGCTTGTAGACGCAGCGCATGTCCACGCCGTCGGCGCTCACGGTGCCGAACAGGGTGGCGTTGGAGGCGTCGATGAGACGCCCGGTGATCTCGATGCGACCGTTCTCCAGCACCGTGTGCACGGCGGGGTCGCGCAGGTCCACGCTCAACGCGTCGGAACCCGGTAGGACGAGCTCATTCGGCCTCGGTCACCGGGTTGCGCTCGTGGTAGCCGTTGAGGCGCACGCACACGTGACCTTCCGGGTCCAGCGGCTCCGCGCACAGCGGGCACGGCGCGCGACCGGCCGAGACGACCTTCTCCGCGCGATCGGCGAAAGCCCGGGCAGCCGACGGCGACAGGAACACCCGCAGCGCGTCCGGGCCCTCCTCGGTGTCGTCGAGCACGACCGACTCGTCGATCTCCTCCTCGCTCACCGCCAGGAGCTCCACGACGATCGAACTCGAGTCCGCGTCCCAGCCCAGGCCCATCGTGCCGACCCGGAACTCCTCCTCGAGCGGCACCGTCAGAGGGTCCGAGTCCGAGTCACCGGTCGACGGCTTCGCGGCCACGTCGGACCCGAAGCGCTTGCCGACCTCGCCGAGCAGCGCCGTGATGCGCTCCGCCAGGACCGAGACCTGCTGTTTCTCCAGCAGCACACTGATCGTCCGGGAGCTCTCCATCGCCTGCAGGTAGAAGGAGCGGTCGCCGGGCTCGCCGACGGTCCCGGCCACGAAACGGTCGGGCTGGCGGAAGACGTGGATGACGCGTGACATGACGGCCCCACGATAGTTCACGCCTGGTCCGGGGGCATCCCCGCGGTCGGCCGCGATCTCGCAGACCAGCACCGACTCCGGCGACCGTGCGAGGAGCGTCACGCCGGGTCACGCGTTCGTGGAGCCCCCGATGACGGCGTCCGACGCGGACGATACGGCCACCTGGCCGTCGCTGCCGCCCTCGGCGTCGCCGGCGTCCTCGGCCTTGGGCTCCGGGGGGATCAGGCCCGCCACGTCGCCGGACTGCTCGTTGACCCGCGCCACGAACGGGCGCAGCTCGGTGTAGAGCACGACGCTCACCGAGCAGGTGTCGACCATGATCCGCTGGAAGTTGTCCAGGTGCGTGGCCAGCGCGTCGGCCAGCACGGCCTTGATCACGTCGCCGTGGCTGCACGCGACCCAGACCGCGTTCTCGCCGTGCTCGGCGGCGATCCGCTTCGCCTGAGCGCGGATCGCGGCCACCGAGCGGGCCTGCATCGCGGCCAGCCCCTCTCCCTCGGGGAACACCGCGGCCGACGGGTGCCCCTGCACGACCTTCCACAGTGGCTCGGACACCAGGTCCTTGATCGCCAGCCCGGTCCAGGAGCCGTAGTCGACC
Source organism: Pseudonocardia sp. (assembly GCA_030451825.1). Classification (GTDB taxonomy): domain Bacteria; phylum Actinomycetota; class Actinomycetes; order Mycobacteriales; family Pseudonocardiaceae; genus Pseudonocardia. The sequence goes on from JAKDNL010000271.1 coordinate 3,651, forward strand.
TCGGACAGGTCGTCCTCGACGACCGTCTCCAGGCCGCGCGCGGCGGCGAGCGGTGCGACGGTCTGGCGGCACCGGGCCATCGGCGAGGTGACGATCGCGGAGATCGGCAGGGTGGCCAGCCGTTCGACGACCTTGCCTGCCTGTTCGTGGCCCTTGTCGTCGAGCTCGACGCCGGGGGTGCGTCCGGCGAGGACACCGGAGACGTTCGCCGTCGAGCGTCCGTGCCGGAGCAGGATCAGCGTGGTCACGACCGCCGAGCCTACGTGCCGATGCCCGCGGGGTGCGCGACGCGGGCGTCAGGTCACCTCGACGCGGGCGTCAGGTCACCACGACGCGGGCGTCATGTGGCCGCGACGGCGCCGATCGCCAGCGCGGCGAGCAGCGCGACGCCGAGCGCGATCCGGTAGGCCACGAACACGTACACGGTGTTGTTCTCGACGAACCGCAGCAGCCAGGCGATCACCGCGTAGCCGACGACGAACGCGATCACGACCGCGACCACCATCTGCACCGGGCTCGGCCCGTCGCCGGCGGCGATGTCGGGGAGCTGGAACAGCCCCGCGCCGAACACCGACGGGATTGCCAGCAGGAACGAGTAGCGCACGACCGCCGGACGGGTCAGGCCCAGCGCCAGCCCCGCCGTGATCGTCCCGCCGGAGCGGGAGACGCCGGGGATCAGCGCCATCGCCTGCGCGAGGCCCAGCAGGATGCCGTCCTTGAGCGTGATCTGCTTGATCTCCCGCTCCTGGCGCCCGTACCGCTCGGCCAGGCCGAGCAGCACACCGAACACGATGAGCGTGGTCGCGACCAGCCACAGGTTCCGGGCGACCGTCTCGATCTGGTCCTTGAACAGCACCCCGAGCACGGCGATCGGCACCGAGCCGATGATCACCAGCCAGGCCATTCGGTAGTCCGGGTCGACGCGGGCCTCCCGGTTCGCCAGCCCCCGGACCCAGGCGACGATCAGCCGCCAGATGTCACGCGCGAAGTAGACGATCACCGCTGCCTCGGTGCCGATCTGCGAGACGGCGGTGAACGCGGCTCCCGGGTCGTTGCCGAAGAACGCGCCGGAGGCGATCCGCAGGTGCGCCGACGACGAGATCGGCAGGAACTCGGTCAGCCCCTGCAGGAGCCCGAGGACGATCACCTCGAGCCAGCTCATGGGCGACCCGTCCGGGGATGGGCGCTGCGGGCGCGGACGTCATGGGGGCGGTCGATCACGGTCGGTCACGGTACCGGCCGCGGACACGCGCTCCGTTACCGCGCCGCTCGCCTGCCACGCCCGGTCCGCCCGACGCCTGCTGCCGCTCCCCCGGCGCGTCACCCGGACACCACGGGTACCGGCGTGCCTACGCTCGCGCCGTGCAACGCAGACCGGTCGGCGCCAGCGGGCTCCAGGTGTCCCGAATCGGCCTCGGCACCATGACCTGGGGGGACGACACCGACGTCGAGGCGGCGGGCGAGCAGCTGCGCGCGTTCGTCGAGGAGGGCGGCACGCTCGTCGAGACGGCCGACGACTACGGCGGCGGCGTCGCGCAGCAGGTGCTGGGCGGGCTGCTCGACGACGTGGTGCGCCGCGACGATCTGGTCGTCGCCGGTCGCGGCTCCCCGCCGCCCGGGCCGCTCGGCGAGCACGCGTCCCGGGCCACGCTGCTGAGCTGCCTGGACGCCACCCTGCGCCGGCTGGGCACCGACCACCTCGACCTGTGGCAGATCCCCGGCTGGGACACCCGGGTGCCGCTGGAGGAGACGCTGTCCGCGGTCCAGGTCGCGGTCTACTCCGGCCGGGTCCGCTACGCCGGGCTGGTCGCGCCGCGCGGCTGGCAGCTGGCCACCGTCGTCGAACGGTCGAGGCCGCTGGGCAACGTCGCCTGTCCGGTCTCGGCCCAGGTCGAGTACTCCCTGCTGGCCCGGCGGCCGGAGATCGAGCTGTTGCCCGCCGCCGAGCACCACGGGCTCGGGCTGATCGCCTGGGCGCCGCTCGGGCGCGGGGTGCTGACCGGCAAGTACACCGACGGCACCCCGGCCGACTCCAGCGCCGCCTCGGCGATCCTGGCCGGCTACGTCGAGGCCCGGCGCAACGAGCGGTCGGCGCGGATCGTGCAGGCCGTGCTCACCGCCGCCGACGGTCTGGGGACCTCGCCGCTGTCGGTCGCGCTGGCCTGGGTGCGCGACCGCCCCGGGGTGGCCGCGGCCGTCGTCGGGGCCCGGGACGCGGCGCAGCTGCGCGCGTCGATGGCGGCCGAGCACCTGATGCTTCCGGCCGAGATCCGCACCGCCCTCGACGACGTCAGCGAGCCGCTCTGAGCAGCACGTCCTCCCGGGCCGAAGCGCCATGTCGTGACCGTCGTCGACCCCGGACCGGCCGGGCGCGCCGTCGATCGAGCGTCGCGTTCCGGTGCTCCGACGAGCAATTTCGTGACGCCCACCGCGGTATGTCGGGCCGGCCGAAGGTGGGATCAGCTGCCGAGGCGGGCCCGGGCCGTGTCGATAACCATCGCCGCCACCCGGGACGCCTCGGCGCACCCCTCGGCACGGCTGCCGACGGAGCGGTCGAGAGTGCCTCTGCTCGACGTATCGAGGTAGTTCACGAGAAGCGTCGCCTCTGGGCCCGCGTCAATGGCGAGCACGCAGTCCGAGCTGGAGGCGGTGATCCCGTTCACGAACTCGACCGCACCGAACCCAGCCACCGTCGTCACACGTGGTTCGACGTAGTTGAGCTGGTCACCCTGGTAGTTCGGGTCTTCTGGGACGTAGGTCGCGGCGGGCACGCCGGCATTGACTCGCACTACCCATGTCCGCCGATCGGACGTGAGAAACCGGCACTCCGGCAGTCCCGAGCTGTTTCGGGGTAGCGGTTCAGCGACATCGAGTTGGGCGAGCTGGTCGGTGCTGAGAGCTCGGCACGGCGGCGACTCGACGATTCGCAGGTCGGCGGGTCTCGGGGGAAAGGGCCTCGCTGTCTGCCCGGCACCGCCTCCACAGGAGGTGGCACCGAGAACCGCAACGACACCCACCGCTACCAGCGAGTTCCGGAGCGAGTTCATCGACCGGCAGACCGGAAATGGTCCTGAATCTGCTGCTCGGTGTGTCCGTACTGCTTGGCCACCTCCGCGAGCTGTTCCCCGGCCAGGCGCAGGTCCTGTATGTACTGCCAACACGGCTCCACCGCAGCCGCGATCTTGCGGTTGAACGAGATCTGCGCCGGACCCGATATCGGGTCGTCACTGCAACGGCCTATCCACACCCCCTGACCCGGAGTACCCATCCGACCTGGCATTGACGCCGGCGGCACCTCGAGCGTGGCATCCGTCATCGCCTGGTGTAGCTCGTCCGCCTCCTCCAACAGCACCTTCCGCACGCCGAGCACCGAGTCCCGATCCACCCGCATGATCACGTCGTCCACCGACGCCTGGAGGTGGCCGTTGGTGATCCGCGGCACCGCACCGGTCATGACCGGGAAGACTACCGACGCGGTTCCGCCCCGGGGTCGGTTCTGCTGAACCGGGTGCCCGGCAGTACCTGGCCGCGGACGGGCCGCGCACCTATGGTGGACGCAGACACCCAGCGTTCACCCGGGTGCCACCGGGGCGAGCAGCGTACGACCAGGAGGCACCGTGAGCGGAGTCGATCAGGAGGACGTCGGCGAGGGGAATCCCTGGGCCGGGAGGCGGGACGGCGAGGCCTGGACCGACGACCGGTGGGAGTACCGCCCCGTCCGCATCGAGGGGGACGTGTCCCGGCTGACCGCGGCCGTCCGGCTGGCCGTCCAGGCCGAGTTCTCCGGATGGGAGCTCTCCCGGGTCCGGCTCTACCCGGGCAACGTGCGCAAGGTCGTGCTGCGGCGCAAGCGCACGCACCCGCTGCAGCCGGAGCTGTCCCTCTAACCTCCGTAGGGCACCGTCAGGATCTCCATGACATGCCCGGACGGGTCGTCGAAGTACACCCCGCGCCCGCCGTCGTTCGTGTTGATCTCGTTCTCGCCCTGGTGACCGGGCCCGGCCCAGTACGTCTGGCCGCGGGCGACGATCCGGGCGAACGCGGCGTCGAACTCGTCGTCGGTGACCAGGAACGCGTAGTGCTGGCTCGCGACGTCGCCGCCGAACTGCGCGTAGTCGAGGGTGACCCCGTTGGCCACCTCGACGGCGAGGAACGGCCCGAACTCGACCGGAGCCTTCAGATCGAGGACCTCGGCCAGATACGCCGCGGCGGCCCTCTTGTCGTGGGAATGGACGATGGTGTGGTTCAGCTCAGCCATGCCATACAGGATGCGAGCTGAACCACACTCGAGGTCAAGCGACTTCTAGTGGTCCGCCCAGGTGACCTCGGGCGGCCTCGAGCCGCCCTTGGGACCCGGCACACCGCGGAACCCGTACGGCGCGGGGTCGCGGCCGGGCTGGACGAACCAGCACTCCCCCGGCTCGCCGCGCTCGATGATCTGCTCCACCGCGTTCGCCACATCGTCCGCGGTGAGCAGCGGGAACTCCCCGAACTGGGACTTCGCGTTCGCGATCAGCGGGGTGTCGGCGAATCCTGGGCACACAGCGTTTATCCGGATCCCCTCCGGCGCCAGGGTCGGTGCCGCCGACCGGACATAGCCGACGACGGCGTGCTTGGTCGCGGTGTAGAGCGCGTCGCCCGGCAGCGCGACGAGCCCGGCCAGCGACGCCGTCGCCACGACCTGCCCGCCGCCGGCGCGGCGCAGCGCCGGGACGGCAGCGTTCAGGCCGAACACGATGTGGTCGACATTCACGCCCATGATCCGCCGGTAGGCCTCGACGTCGAGGTCGGTGATGCCGGACTGCCCGGACGTGATCCCGGCGTTGAGCAGCACCACGTCCAGGCGCCCGAACCGCTCCTCGGTCGCGGCCACCGCGGCCGGCATCGCGGCCGGGTCGGTGACGTCACCGGGCAGCGCGAGGCCGCCGAACCTCTCCGTCACCGCCGTCGCACCGTCGGCGTCGCGATCCGCGACCGCGACCCGGGCCCCGGCCGCGGCGAGGCGCTGCACCGCCGCCGCGCCGATCCCGGACGCTCCCCCGGTCACCAGCGCGACCTTCCCCGTCAGATCCATGCCGTCCACCCTGTCAGACCCGTGGGCGGGGTTAGCAGGCCGCGCAGCGCGATACGCGGCCCGGGGGGGGGGGGGGGG
>JAKDNL010000272.1 GCA_030451825.1 Pseudonocardia sp.
AAGACCAAGACGCTGACGCTGACCACGGACGAGGGCGCGCAGGGGACCGCGGCCCTGGCTCGCTACCAGCGGGCCCGGGACGACCTTGACACCCAGGCGGTCGAGGGGATCGCCCGGCTGCGCGGGGCCCGGGCCGGGCGCGGGGGGGGGCGGGGGGGGGGCGCCCGGGGGCGGGGGGGGGGGGGTGTTTTTGGTGGGGGGGGCCCCTGCCGCCCCCCCACGGCCTGTTGTCACCGGAGGCGAGGACGAGGACGACGACGACGAGGAGGAGGTCGACGGTGGACACGTCGGACGCGGACCTGGCCGCGGCGCTGGGTGCGGTGCTGGAACCGGCCTGGGGGCGGCCCGTGCAGGTCACGGGCGTGCACCGGCTGGCGGGCGGGGCGAGCCGGGAGACCTGGGCACTCGACGCCGCCCCGGACGGCCCGGGCACGCCGGTTGCCCTGGTCCTGCGCCGCGACCGACCGGACGACCCGGACGCGGCCGGGATGGCCCGCGAGGCCGCCGCGTTCACCGCCGCGGCGGCGGCCGGGGTACCGGTGCCCCGGCTGCACGCCCACGGCGACGGTGTGCCGACGCACCCACCCGCCGTCGGCACCCCGTTCCTGATCGTCGACCGGCTCGACGGCGAGACGATCCCGCGCCGCCTGCTGCGCGACGAGCGCTGGGCCGGTGTCCGGCCCCGGCTGGCCCGCGAGCTGGGCGGGGTGCTGGCGCGGATCCACTCGATCCCGCCCGCCGACGTCCTGGAGCCCGGTGCCGGCGACCACCTCCGCACCGGCGACCGGCTGGATGCGCTGCGCGAGCGCCACGACCGGTTCGGCGAGCCGAACCCGGCACTCGAGCTGGTGTTCCGGTGGCTCGAGCGCCACCGTCCACCGGCCGTCGAACCGCGCCTGGTGCACGGCGACTTCCGCACCGGCAACCTGTTGATCGGCACCCGTCCGGACGGCACCGACGGCGTGCTCGGCGTCCTGGACTGGGAGCTGGTGCACGCCGGTGACCCGATGGAGGACCTCGGCTGGCTCTGCGGCAAGGCGTGGCGGTTCGGCTCCGCCGAGCCGGTCGGCGGGTTCGGGCCGCGAGCGGAGCTGTTCGACGGCTACGCCGAGATCGCCGGCGCCGCCCCGGACCCGGACGTCGTGGCGTGGTGGGAGCTGTTCGCGGCCGTGCACTGGGCGGTGATCTGCCGGATGCAGGCCGAGCGGCACCTGTCCGGCGCCGAGGCGACGGTGGAGATGGCCGTGCTCGGACGCCGCGCCGCCGAGTCCGAGCACGACGCGCTCCTGGCACTGGGCCTGACCGCCGGTCCGATCGCCGCCGAGGAGACCCCCGAGCTCCTCGACGGGCTGGCTCCCGCCGCCGACCTGCACGGACGCCCCACCGTCGACGAGCTGCTGGAGGCGGTGTCCGGGTTCCTCACCGACGAGCTCCCCGGTGCCCTCGACGACACCCGGCTGCGGTTCAGCGCCCGGGTCGCGGCGAACGCGCTGGCCATCGCGCGGCGGGAGCTGCGTGTCGGGACCGGGCAGGGCGCCGCGCACTCCGAACGCCTGTCCGGGCTCGGTGTCGCCGACGACGCCGCCCTCGCCGTCGCGATCCGGTCCGGTGAGCTGGACGGCCGCGCCGACGTCGTCGATGCCGTCCGCGCCGACGTCGCGGCGCGGCTCCTGGTCGCGAACCCACGCCACACCAGCCGTCCGGGCTAGAGCTGGTCACCAGGGATCAGCATCCTGCGTCTGCTGCCCACGACCCCTTCGCACCACGTGACGACCCCCGTGTGCGGGTCACGACTCGGCTCCAATACGCCCACTATGGGCCGGATCGCCATTACGCTCCGCTGATATTTCGGGATCTCATGAACCGATGTCGGAGGCGTACATGAACAGAGCGCGTGTGCACACGGTCATCGTCGCGGCCCTGTCCGCCTGCGCCCTGCTCGCCGCGGGCTGTGGCGGGGGCGGCGGAGGGGGCGAGCCCGCACCAGCTCCCCCCGCGCCCGCGGGCGGCAGCGACGGCACCCTCAAGCTCGGCTACGTGTTGCCCCAGACCGGGCAGCTGGCCTACCTCGGGCCGCCTCAGATCCAGGCCGCCAGGTATGCCGGCTCCCTGATCAACCAGGCGGGCGGGGTGCTCGGCCAGCCGATGCCCGAGCTCGTGGGGGGCGACGAATCCGACCAGGCTGCGGTTGCCCAGCAGTCGGCGGACCGGGTGCTGGCCAGCGGAGTGGACGCGCTCATCGGTGCTGCGGCGTCCGGCCAGTCGTTGGCGATCATCGACCGGGTGACCGGTGCGAAGGTCGTGCAGTGCTCGGGCTCGAACACCGCGCCGAACTTCACCGACTACCAGGACCAGGGCTTCTACTTCCGCACCGCGCCGAGCGACGCGTTGCAGGGCCCGGTGCTCGCGAACACGATCATCTCGGACGGCCGCAGCAACGTGGCCATCGTCGCGCGGGCCGACGACTACGGCGTCGGCCTGGCGAAGGCCACCTCCCAGGCACTGCAGGAGGCGGGGGCGACCGTCGCGCTCAACGAGACCTACGATCCCCAGACCCAGAACTTCGACGCCACGGTGCAGGCGGTCCAGGGCGCTCGGCCGGACGCCGTCGTCGTGATCGCGTTCGAGGAGGGCACCCAGCTCATCCAGGGTCTGATCGAGGCCGGGCTCGGCCCGGACGCGGTCGGCGTGTACGGGGCCGACGGGCTGCGCAGTGAGGAACTGCCCGGGCTCGTCGCCCCCAACGACCCGGCGGTGCTGGCGGGCATGAAGGGCACCGCACCGGCGTCCGCGGCCAACGCGGAGTTCATCGCCAACCTCAAGAAGTTCGCGCCCGACCTGGTCGAGGTGCAGTTCGCCCCGCAGGTGTTCGACTGCGTGAACATCATCGCGCTCGCGGCGGAGGTCGCGGGCACCGACGACCCGGCGGTGTTCAAGAACGAGATGGTCGGGGTGACGAAGGGCGGCACGAAGTGCGGGTCCTTCACCGAGTGCCGGAAGCTCGTCGCAGGCGGCCAGGACATCGACTACGACGGCGCCAGCGGCCCGTTGGAGTTCACCCCGGCCGGTGAGCCGGGCACGGCGTCGATCGAGATCTACTCGTACAACGAGCAGGGCGACCTCGTGACGCTCGATACCGTGCAGGCGACCGCCCCGCAGTGACACCGGTGGCTCCGCCGCTCGTGAGCCGACGGTGCGCCGGCGCACCGCACCACACCCACTCACGGGCGGCGGGACCGCTGCTGCTCAACGCCGATGTTCGCTCCGCTCAGCGCTGCTGCTTCGGCCCTCGACCGCCGGGCCTCAGCGAGCCCGGGCGAGGGTGCCCAGGTAGAGCGCGATGACGGACTCGTCGGCCAGGAGCTCGCGCCCCGGCCCCGTGTAGGCGTTGCGACCCTGGTCGAGCACGTAGCCGCGGTGGGCGAGCTCCAGACAGCGCCGCGCGTTCTGCTCCACCATCACCATCGACACGCCCGCCTCGTTGATCGTCCGGATGCGGTCGAACGCGTCGTCCTGGGCGATCGGCGACAGCCCGGCAGAGGGCTCGTCGAGCAGCAGGACGGTGGGCTCCATCATCAACGCGCGGCCCATCGCGACGACCTGCCGTTCACCACCGGACAGCGAGCCGGCGCGTTGCCTGCGGCGGTCGGCCAGCAGCGGGAAGATGTCGGCGACGGCGGCGAACCTCTTCCGGAACCGCTTGGGCCGCTGGTACAGCCCCATCTGCAGGTTCTCCTCGACGGTGAGCGAGGCGAACACGTTGCGGGACTGGGGTACGTAGCCGATGCCCAGCGACACCAGCTCGTGCGCGGGCCGGTTGCCGATGTCCGCGCCGTCGAGCCGGATGACGCCCGAGCGGATCGGCAGCAGCCCGAAGATGGCCTTCACCAAGGTGGACTTGCCCGCACCGTTCGGCCCGATCACCCCGACGATCTCGCCGCGGGCCAGGTGCAGGTCGCACCCGTCGAGGATGTTGACCTCGGGCAGGTACCCGGCGACGACGGCGTCGGCGGCGAGCAGCGGCTGGTCGGTCACGGTTCCTCCCGGAACTCCGGCTCGTCGTGCTGCGAGCCGAGGTAGGCGTCGATGACCTCGGGGTTGCCCGCGATGGCGGACGGCGGGCCCTCGGCGATCACGCGGCCCTGCGCCATGCACACGACCCAGTCGCTGATCTCCATCACCACGTCCATGTCGTGCTCGACGAACAGCACCGTGCGCCCGGAGTCGCGCAGCCCGGTGATGTGGCCGAGGAGGTCCTGGCGCAGCGCCGGGTTGACCCCGGCCATCGGTTCGTCGAGCAGCACCAGCGCCGGGTCGACCATCAGCGCCCTGGCCATCTCCAGCAGCTTGCGCTGGCCGCCGGAGAGGTAGCCGGCGTAGTCGTCGCGCTTGGCGTGCAGCCGGAACCGCTCGAGCAGTTCGTCGGCGCGCCGCTCGATGTCGGCCTCCTGCCGGCTCCACAACGGCCGCAGCAACGCGGACAGGAGCCGCTCTCCCCGCTGCCCGCCCGCTCCGAGCTTCATGTTCTCCAGCACCGTCAGCCGCGACAGCACCCGGGTGAGCTGGAAGGTGCGCACCATGCCGCGGCGCGCGAGCCGGTGCGCGGACAGGCCGGCCACCGCCTGCCCGTCGAAGCTCCAGCGCCCTGCCGTGGCCCGGTCGAAGCCGGTGAGCAGGTTGAACAGGGTGGTCTTACCCGCTCCGTTGGGCCCGATCAGCCCGGTGATGACGCCACGCTGCACCTCCAGGTGCTCGACGTCGACCGCGCGCATACCGCCGAAGTCCCGCCGGACGCCGTCGACGACCAACAGCGGGTCCGGCTTGGCGGAACCCGGCTCGGCGGGAATGGCCGCCTGCGCTCCGGTCGCGGTCAATGCCCCACCCCGTCCTCGGTGCGTTCGGTCGACTGCTCGGCAGGCCGGGAGCCCCGGGCCCACCGGCGCCGGCGCCTACCCGGCACCCCGCCCGCCCCGGCCTCGAGGCGCATCTCCCGCACGTTGCCGAGGATACCGGCGGGCCGGAACACCAGCAGCAGCATCAGCCCGAGGCCGACCAGCGCGAAGCGCAACGCGCCGACGTCCGCCGCGGAGACGACGTCTGGCAGGTAGCCCGCCCCGACCGCCTGGCGCAGCGCGCTGTCGGCGAAGCCCAGGAGGAACCAGAACAGGACCGCACCGAGGGCGGGCCCGAACACCGTGCCGGCGCCGCCGAGGATGAGCAGCGCGTACAGGTAGAACGTGACCACCGGGTTGAACGTGTTGGGCGTCACCGCCTGCGAGTCGACGGCCAGCAGCATGCCGCCCAGCGCGCCGAGGACCCCGCCGAGGATCAGGCTCTGCATCTTGTAGCCGTAGACGTTCTTCCCGAGGCTGCGGGCCGCGTCCTCGTCCTCCCGGATGGAGCGCAGCACCCGCCCCCACGGGCTGCGCACGAGCAGGAACAGGCCCAGGGTCGCGACGGCCACGCCGCCCCAGCCCACGAGCATGACCCACAGGTCGCGCTGGGTGAACGTCAGGCTGCCGATGCCGTAGGAGCCCGTCGGTATCGGGTTGGCGGCGTAGAACGCGTCGGCGAACCGCTGCAGGCCGAACACGCCGCCGGTGACCGGCTCGGCGCCGCCGGAGTTGAAGACGATCCGCAGCACCTCGCCGGCGGCGATGGTGGCGATCGCCAGATAGTCGGCGCGCAACCGCAGCGTGGGCATGCCGAGCAGCAAGGCCAGCACGACGGCGGCCGCGAGCCCGACCAGCACCCCGAGCCACAGCGGCCCGCCGAACACGGCGACGGTGACCGCCACCCCGTACGCGCCGACGAGCATGAACGCGACCTGCCCGAAGTTGAGCAGGCCGGTGTAGCCGAAGTGGAGGTTCAGCCCGATCGCGGCCAGCGCGTAGATCGCGGCGACCGGCCCGAACGCACCGCGCCCGGCGTCGGAGAGGATGACGAGAACGTCCATGCCCGCCGCCTACCCGACCCGCTGCGACTGGCCGAAGATGCCCTGCGGGCGCACCAGCAGAACGAGGATCAGCACCCCGAGCGCCCAGGCGTTCTGCAGCTCGACCGGGAAGTAGACCGTGGACAGCTGGGCGACGAGGCCCACCAGCAGCCCGCCCACCATGGCTCCGAAGGCGCTGCCGAGCCCACCGAGGATCACCGCGGCGAACATCAGCAGCAGCAGCCGGAAGCCCATGTCCCACGTCACGATCTCGGACAGGCCGAACAGGATCCCGCCGAGCGCCGCGAGCCCGCCGCCGATCGTCCAGACGTAGAGGATCACCCGTGACACGTCGATCCCGGACGACTCGGCCAGGTCGCGGTCGTCGGCCACCGCGCGCATCGCCTTGCCGATCCGGGTACGCAACAGCAACACCCCCACCAGGACCAGCACGGCCAGGGCCAGCAGCGTGATCACCAGGTCTCGCGGGGTGATCGCGATCGGGCCGAGGACCATGGCCTCCTGGATGACGTAGGGGGAGTTGTAGGGCTGCGGTCGCGACCCGAACAGGACGAGGATGACGTGGCGCAGCAGCAGCGACAGCCCGATCGAGATGATGAACAGCTGGATGCGGCCCGTCCCGCGCAGCCGCAGCGGGCGCCACAGCCCGAGCTCCAGGCCCGCGCCCACCAGTGAGCCGACGGCGATCGCGACGACCGCCGAGACCAGCAGCCCCCACCCCGCCAGCGCGTTCAGCGCGAACGCCGCCATCGCGCCGATCGTGACCAGCTCGCCGTGCGCAAAGTTGATCAGCCCGGTCGTCCCGAAGATCAGCGACAGGCCGATCGCGGCGATCGCGATGATCGCGCCGTACTTGATGCCGGCGACGGTGAGCTGTGCCAGGAGTGCGCCGATACCCGGGCCGGTGTCGACGGGGGCCGGTGCGGGGGCCTGCCCCGTACCGCCGCCCTCGCCTCCGGTGGCCTCGCCCGGCGCGACCAGGGGGAACAGCACCGTGCGTTGCTGGCCCGCCCGGATCGTGACGCCCGCCAGCGTTGCCCCGTCGGCCTTGCGCAGGACCGTCCCGTCCGGCAGCGACCCGGGGTCGAGCGTGACGTCATAGCTCCCGGGCCCGGGCACGGGCACCCGCCAGGTGCCGTCCGCACCCGAGGTGGCGGTGCCGACCTGCTGGCCGTCCTGCGCAACAGTGATCGTCACACCGCTCACCGGATCGCGATCGGGGCCACGCAGGGTGCCCTCGAGCGCCTCCCCGTCCTGGGCCGACGCGAGGCCGGAGCCCAGCACCATGGCGGAGAGCACGAGGAGCAGCACGACCGCCAGCCGCCTGCGTACGGGTCCACCTCGACCTCGGGCCCCGGCCGGTCGTTCCCACACCATGCGTGACCCTAACCGAGCCGATGACGTCGTGGCCGCACGTCATCCGAATCGTGCACCTGCCGTGATGTTCGGTCGGCACGGCCGTCACCCCGATCCGGCGGGGATCTCCGAGGGTGACCCGCGTCCCGAGTACTCGTGAGACGACACTCGAATGATCGGCGTCGATTCGCGTGTGGCACTTCCGGACGGGTGTCCGGAGTCATATCGTCGCGTGCGCATCCCCGCAGACGATGACGTCGAAGGAGAACACCACAGTGGTTCAGACCCGCGGAGCAATCGTCCGGCAGGCGCCGGGCAAGTTCGAGGTCGTCGACCTCGAGGTGGACGACCCTCGCGATGGCGAGGTCCAGGTCAAGATGGTCGCGTCGGGGCTGTGCCACTCCGACGACCACATCGCGACCGGCGACATCCCGGTCGGTGTCTACCCGTTCGCCGGTGGCCACGAGGGCGCAGGCATCGTGGCCAAGGCCGGCCGCAACAACAAGGGGCTCAAGGAGGGCGACCACGTCGTCTTCTCCTTCCTCCCGTCCTGTGGGCACTGCCGCTGGTGCGCAAGCGGTCAGCAGAACCTGTGCGACCTCGGCGCGGGCCTGCTCGCCGGCACCCGGTGGGAGGAGAACACCACCCGCCTGAAGCTGACCGACGGCACCCCGGTCGGCCAGATGTGCGGCATCTCGACGTTCCTCGAGACCACCACGGTCGCGCAGGACTCGTGTGTGAAGGTCCCGGACGACATCCCGCTCGACGTGGCCTGCCTCGTCGGCTGCGGCGTCGGTACCGGCTGGGGCTCCGCGGTGAACTCCGGCGGCGTCCAGCCCGGCCACACCACGATCATCATGGGTATCGGCGGCATCGGCATCAACGCGGTGCAGGGTGCCAAGCACGGCGGCGCGTCGAACATCATCGCCGTGGACCCGGTCGCGCTCAAGCGCGAGAAGGCCCAGGAGATGGGCGCCACGCACGCGGTCGAGTCCATGGAGGAGGCCACCGAGCTGGCCAAGCAGTTCACCAACGGTCAGGGCGCCGACCAGGCGATCATCACCGTCGGTGTGGTCAAGCCCGAGTACATCGGTCAGGCCATGGCCTCGATCCGCAAGGCGGGCACGGTCGTCGTGACCGCGCTGGGCAACATCGCCGACACCACGCCGCTGCCGGTCTCGCTGGCCGACGTCACGCTGTTCCAGAAGCGGATCCAGGGCTCGCTGTTCGGTGAGTCGAACCCCAACTGGGACATCCTGCGCCAGCTCGACCTGTACCGGTCGGGCGCGCTGAAGCTCAACGAGCTCGTCACCAAGAACTACACCCTCGACGAGGTCGCCCAGGGCTACCAGGACATGCACGACGGCAAGATCGTCCGCGGCGTCATCAAGTACACCTGACCCCCCGGCGCACACCGGGGCCCGGTCCGCAGCGTCGCGGGCCGGGCCCGCCTCGTGCGCAACGACCACAGGCGCGGGTGATCGCG
>JAKDNL010000883.1 GCA_030451825.1 Pseudonocardia sp.
CTCGGCCTGCGCCGCGCCCATCGGCCGCAACGCCGGGCGGGAGACGAGCGTGACGTTCGTCCTGTCCGGCAGGACGAGCGTGACGGTCGCGCCGATTCCGTCTGGGCTGCCGCGAATGAGGACCGGAACCGTCCGCGATCGGTTGCAGCATTGCCCCATGACGACATACGTGCTGGTGCCGGGGTTCTGGCTGGGGTCGTGGGCGTGGGACGAGGTCGTCGCCGGTCTGCGCGGGCGGGGCCACGACGTGCTGCCGGTGACGCCGGCCGGGATGGCCGAGCGCCGGAGCGAAGGCCCGGACGTGACGATCGAGACCCAGGTCGAGGACCTGGTGGCGACGCTGCGCGGGCACGACGGCGCGCCGGTCGTGCTGGTCGGCCACAGCGGTGGCGGGCCGGTCGCCGCGGCGGCCGCCGAGCGCGGTGTCCGCGACCGGCTCGCGGCGCTCGTGTTCGTCGACACCGGTCCCCTGCCCTCCGGCGTCGCGCACATCGACTTCGCCGGACCCGAGCAGGGCGAGGTCATCCGGCAGCGGTTGGCGGACAACGGCGGGGAGTACCCGATGCCGACGCTCGCCGAGCTCGGCCCGGCCGCGGCCGGCATCGCCGAGGAGGACTTCGCGCGGATCCGGGAGCGCAGCACCCCCGAGCCCGCAGGCGTGGTCCTGCAGGCCGCGCGGCGTGCGGAGCGGCCGGACCACACCCTGCCCAAGATCGTGATCGCGTGCACGTTCACCGGCGACGACGTGCGCGGCGCCATCGGGGCCGGAGCACCGGCGTTCGCCGAGATGGGCGGACCGGAGTGGTCGGTGCGGGAGCTGCCGACCGGTCACTGGCCGATGTTCTCCGAGCCGGATGCTCTCGCCCGTCTGCTGGCCGGGGTCGGGACGGGACCTGCGGCTTCCTGACGCCGCGGGAGCCGGCGTCCGGTCCGGGGCGATCGGCGTCGATCGGCGTTCCGGCGACGCGCGCCCACCGCTGATCGCAGAGGGTGAGCCATGGCCATCGGAGCGTCATCTCGACGGGCGACCGCCCGACCACCGGACCGGGTGCATCCGGCGACCCGACGGCGCGTCGGCGGCTGATCGGCCCGTCCGGGGGTCGCCCGTGTAGTTCACTGTGCCCGTCCGAGGCGGCTCCCCTGCCCGGCAGGAGAACAGGGGCCGCGTCCCCGGGTGAGGTGTCAGGAGCAGACGTGCCCCACGAGTTGGTCAGTGCCTACACATTGGTGATCGGCCAGGACGAGGACACGCCGTCGGTCACCGTGCACACCACGGCCGACGACGCCTGGCGCGCGCTGGACCGGGAGATCCGCGATCGGTGCGGCATGCGGTCCCGGCCGCGACGGGCGGTGGACTCCGACGGTGCCTCCCGCCTCGCCGACGCGTGGCGCGCGGCGGACCCGGAGTGTCGGTACTGGCAGGTCACCGCACACCGGTTGCCGATCATGCTCCCGGAGCTGGCCCGGCCCCGGGCCGGCGCCACACGGTGACCCGATCGGACTTAGGTATTTTCAAGCGCTAATGGCGTGCTCAAAATTCTTCACAGGCTATTCTTCCGCTCCGAGGCGTCACTGTCCCGCCGTCGTGAGCGGGCATTCCTCGTAACCTGCGACGAAGGCCGGGTGTCGTCCGCCGTCGGTGCGGCGATTCGGGGTTGCGGCGGGATTTCGTGCCCGTGACCAGCGTCGCCCGGCCATCTTCTGAATCGATCTACATGATCGGTGTTGTGAGTGAATTGACAACCCATCCGGTGGGACGAGCCGGATTCCGCCGGTAGCCTCGGTTCCCATCTTCCCCGTCACTTCCCGCATTCCGGTGCGGGCAGACGAACCATTCCCGGAGGCGGGCCGGGGCCGGCGAGGAGACAGGACGACATGACTGCAGCGACCGTTCCGGGGACCGACCACACGCCGACCACCAACCTGGGCGTGGCGTCCTGGGTGCAGGAGATCGTTGAGCTGGCCA
>JAKDNL010000273.1 GCA_030451825.1 Pseudonocardia sp.
GTTTTTTCCCGCTTATCTCCACTGTAAAACAAAACCAAAACCGTCCGCCCCACCCGGGGGCCCGCCTGGTGTTTCCCTCGGTTCGGGGCCCCGCGGTTCTCGTTCCGGCCGGTGCTGCGTGCCGTTGCGGGCCACCTCCGGAACATCACCGTCGACCACGGTGCCGGCGCGACCTCGGCACCGGGGTCATCGGTCATGGGTGGAGCCTATCCGCTGCCGTTCGGCGACCCTCCCAGGGGCAGCCTGATCAGCGCCTCGGTACCGCCGCCGTCGCGGTCGTTCATCCGGAGGGTGGCCTCCAGCTCGGAGGTCAGCAGCGTGCGCACGATCTGCAGGCCCAGTCCCTGCGCTGTCTCCACCTCGAAGCCCTCCGGCATCCCGTGGCCGTCGTCGCAGACCGCCACCTCGAGCCAGCCCGCGGAGCGGCGCGCGGAGACCACGACCTCGCCGGACTCGCCCGGGTCGTAGGCGTGCGCGAGCGCGTTGTGCACCAGCTCGGTGAGCACCAGCACCAGCGGGGTGGCGCGGCCGGCGGGCAGCGTGCCGAAGCCGCCCTCGACCCGGACCCGGGCCCGGGCCTCGGCCGTCGCCCCGTCCCGGATCGCCGGGAGCACCTTCTCCAGCAGCGCGTCGAGCTCGACGGTCTCGGCGACCGAGTAGGCCAGCGCCTCGTGCACCAGCGCGATCGACGTGACCCGCCGGACGCTCTCCTCCAGTGCACGTGAGGCCTCGGGATGGGCGCTGCGCCGGGACTGCATCCGCAGCAGTGCCGCGACGGTCTGCAGGTTGTTCTTCACCCGGTGGTGGATCTCCCGGATCGTCGCGTCCTTGCTGAGCAGGGCCATGTCCCGGCGACGCAGGTCGGTCACGTCCCGGACCAGCACCAACGCCCCGGCCGGATCCCCGCGCGGGCGCAGCGGCAGCGAGCGGACCACCATCGACGCCCGGCGACCGCGGATCTCCATCCGCGGCGACGCCTTGCCCTCCAGAGCCTCGGTGATCTTCGTTGCGACGTCGGTGGCCTCGAACGGGTCGAGCACCAGGCGCCGGGTGACCACGGCCAGCTCGGTGCCCGCGACGTCGCTGGCGTGCCCCATCCGGTGATAGGCCGACAGGGCGTTCGGGCTCGCGTAGGCGACGTTGCCGTGCACGTCGAGCCGGATCAGCCCGTCCCCGGCGCGCGGGCTGCCCTCGGTGCTGCCGAGCGCGACGGACTGCGGGAACGTGCCGTCGACGATCATCTGGCACAGGTCGGCCGCGCTGCCCAGGTAGGCGATCTCCAGCGGGCTCGGCACCCGCGGGGTGGCCAGGTTGGTGTCGCGGGACAGCACGGCGACGATGCGCCCCGAGTGGCGCACCGGGACCGTCTCCCGGCGGACCGGGACCTCCAGGTGCCAGCGCGGGTCGTCGTCGCGGCAGATCCGGCCCTCGGTGACGGCGCGGCGCAGCTGCCCGACCTCGACCGCCGCCGCGTGCTTGCCGACGACGTCGTCCGGATGCGCGGTGGGGGCCGTGGTCGGCCTGGCCTGTGCCACGCACAGGAAAGCGGTGTCCGCCGGGTGAGACGGGGCGTGCGCGCCGTCCGGTGGCACGGGCACGTCCAGCGGTACCCACAGCAGGAAGTCGGCGAAGGACATGTCGGCGAGCAGCTGCCACTCCGAGACCACCCGCTGGAGGTGGTCGACCGTCTCGCCGTGCATCCGGGTGTGCTCGGCGAGCAGCTCGCTCAGCGTGGTCACGGCCACCATCCCATCACATGCGAGAATGGACTCCGAACTGGCAAGCCAGGAGAGAAGGAGGGACCACGCATGTCGAAGCGGGCCCGCAAGCGTCGCGACCGCGGCAAGAAGAAGGCGAACCACGGCAAGAAGCCGAACACCTGAGTTCGCCTCACATACGACGAGCGGCGGGCGGTACCCCAGGGTGCCGCTCGCCGCTTCTCGTTCCGGAGCCGCTTGTCGTTCCGGAACTCAGTACCGGTGCCGCTCGATCCTGCTGGTGGTCACGGCCACCGTCGTGCCGTCCGGACCGGACTCCACGCTGACCGCGGCCTGTTCCAGCACCGCGGAGCGGATCTGCGAGCGCAGCCGGTCCTTGAGCCCGTCCGGCGCCAGCTCGCCCCCGCACTTGCGGGCCAGGAGCGCCTTGAGCTTCTCGTCGATCCCGTACTCGGACAGGCAGGGCGCGCACTCGTCGAGGTGCTGTTCGAGGACGGCGCGGCGGTTCTCGTCGCACTCCCGGTCCAGGAACAACCACACCTCGGCCAGCACCTCGGAGCAGTCGGTGCTACCGCCCATCGGGTTGCGGGCCATCGCCTCGGGCGACCCCGCCGAGCAGGGCCCGGTCCCGTGGTCCCCCTCCGGGGACGGCGTCTCGTCGGTCGCGCTCACCTCGTCTTCACCTCCTGGTCACCACGCACGAAGCCACGCTCGCGCGCGACGTCGGTCAGCATGTCGCGCAGCTGGCGCCGGCCACGGTGCAGCCGGGACATCACGGTCCCGATCGGGGTGCCCATGATCTCGGCGATCTCCTTGTAGGCGAACCCCTCGACGTCGGCCAGGTAGACCGCCATCCGGAAGTCCTCCGGCAGCTGCTGCAGCGCGGCCTTGACGTCGGTGTCGGGCAGGGCGTCCATCGCCTCGACCTCGGCCGACCGGAGCCCGGTTGAGCTGTGCTGCCCCGCCTGGGCCAACTGGTAGTCGGTGATCTCGTCGGTCGGGGACTGCAGCGGCTGGCGCTGCTTCTTCCGGTACCCGTTGATGTAGGTGTTGGTCAGG
Organism: Pseudonocardia sp.; assembly: GCA_030451825.1. Lineage (GTDB taxonomy): Bacteria > Actinomycetota > Actinomycetes > Mycobacteriales > Pseudonocardiaceae > Pseudonocardia. Next base: position 2,778 of record JAKDNL010000273.1, read on the forward strand.
ATCCGGTACAGCCAGGCCTTGAGGTTCGTGCCCCGCCGGAACGTCTTGAACGCCGAGTAGGCCTTCAGGAACGTCTCCTGCACCACGTCCTCGGCGTCGGCCGGGTTGCGCGTCATGCGCAGCGCGGCGCCGTAGAGCTGGTCGATCAGCGGCATGGCGTCCCGCTCGAATCGGGCGACGCGCTCGTCCGTCGTCTCCTCGACCTCAGGGGTCTCCTCGACGGCCGCGGAGTTCCCGGAAGGATCGACCACGTCGACCCGACCCGGCTCCTCGGCCGTTCCCGCCTGCTCCTTCTCCGGCACCGAACCCCTCTCCAGCGACGCGGGGTCGCTCGACGCGAGCCCCCGCACGGTGATCAGCGGTGCTCCCGCCGTCACGGACCGCTCAGAGGGTACGCGCACACGCCGCCGACGGCCGGTCGACGGCGTCTCCATCACAGCGTTGCTCACGCTCGGTGTAACGGCCCGGGCCCCCCGGGCATTCCCCGCGACGCGGCATCCGGCGAGGTCCTAGGTTGTGCGGCGGGGAAGGGAGCCCGATGGCGGGACAGGGCACGCCGGCGACGGCACTGCTGACGAAACGGAAGATCACCCATCGGGTGCACACCTACGTGCACCGCGGCGGTACCGAGTGGAGCGCAGGCGGAACGAGAGTCAACACTGCCTACGGGGCCGAGGCCGCGGACGCGCTCGGCCAGGACCCGCGACGGGTGTTCAAGACCCTCGTCGCGCTGGTGGACGGCACGATGACGGTCGGGATCGTCCCGGTCACCGCGACGCTCGACCTCAAGGCGCTGGCCACCGCGGCCGGCGGCAAGCGGGCAAGGATGGCCGAGGTGACCGACGCCGAGCGCACCACCGGCTACGTCGCGGGCGGGATCTCGCCGCTCGGGCAGCGCAAGCGCCTGCCCACCGTCGTCGACGCCTCGGTGCACGATTTCGCGACCCTGTACTGCAGCGGTGGCCGCCGAGGCCTGGAGATCGAGCTGTCCCCCGACGACCTGATCGCCCTCACCTCCGCCACGGTGGCCCCGATCGCCACCACCCCCTGACCGCACCGTCCCGGGCGGGTCTCAGGGGAGCAGGTGGGTGAGCCACGTCGCCACCGCGTCGCGGACGCCGTCGGGGTCGGCTTTCAGGGAATGGTCGCCATCGAGGACGACGACGTCGCGGGAGGCCGCCGGGTCCGGGCACCCGAACGGGTCGCGGCGGCCCTGCACGACCAGGACCGGGACCTCGACGCCGTCCAACTCCGGCATCCGGTCCTTGTCCGGCTTTCCCGGCGGATGCACGGGAAAGGCCAGGCAGAGCACGCCGGACGCGCCGACCTCGGCCGCCGTCCGGCAGGCCACCCGGGCCCCGGAGCTGCGACCGCCGGCCAGCAGCGGCAACCGTCCCCGCTTGTCCACGCCCAGCTCCCCCGCCCGTGCCGCCGCGACGACGGCCAGCCACGCCGCGTCCAGCTGCAGCGCGGGAGCCGGTGCGCGACGGCCGGCCACCCGGTAAGGCTGCTCGACGAGCCCGACGTGCACGCCTCGCGCCGTCGCGCCGTCGGTGGCCACGACCAGGTCCGGCGCGCCGACGCCACCGCCCGCGCCGTGGCCGAGCAGCAGCAGCGCCCTCGCCCGGCCCGTCGCACGGTGCAGCGTGACCCGCGCCGACCCGTGCGGGGTGTCGATCTCGACCGGGCTCACGAGAGCAGGTCGAGCTGCAGCGGCTCGCGCACCTCGCTGTCCGGTAGTCGGTCGAGCAGCTCGGGACCGTTGTTGCGGACGCTGTTGACCTGCGACGACACCGGGCGGATCTCGAAGCGCGCCACCAGCTCCGGCGTCGGCGGGACGAGCAGCGACGCGATCCGCTCGTCCTTCGCGTCGGCGTCCGGGTCCAGCCAGGGCTCCCACGCCGACGGGCCGAGCACCAGCGGCATCCGGTCGTGCACCTGCGCCAGTGGCCCGACCGCCTCGGTGGTCAGCACCGACGCGGTGACCAGCCCGTCCGGGTACTTCTCGGCCAGCTCGCCGTCGGAGGGCTTCCAGAACTCCCAGATCCCGGCCATCGCCAGCGACGAACCGTCCGCGTAGTGGGTGAAGTAGGGCTGCTTCGTCGGTTTGCCCTTCTCCCCCTGCTCGTTCGGCACCGCGGCCCGGCGCTGCCACTCGTACCAGCCGTCGGCCGGGAACAGGCAGCGCCGCGACGCCAGCGCGCGCCGGAACGCGGGCTTCTCGGCCGCGGTCTCGGAGCGGGCGTTGACCATCCGCGCGCCCGCGGACGGGTCCTTGGAGAAGAACGGGACCAGGCCCCAGCGCACCGTGCGCAGCGTGCGTTCGGTCGTGTCCGGGTCCGGGGTGCCCTCGTCGTCGCGGGGGTGGCGCTCGACCACGACCGTGATGTCCTTGGTCGGCGCGACGTTGTAGTCGGCCCGCGCCGAGGATTCCTCGGTGGCGTCGACGGCGTGGAACTCGTCGGCGAGATCGGTGGGCGCCTTGGTGGAGGCGTAGCGGCCGCACATGACATCCATCCTGGCACGACCGGGCGCCGCGGTGACCTGGCCGGATCCGCGCGGCGTGGGATGGGCCATCATGGCCGGGTGACCGTCCCCGCAGGTCCCCGCACCGACATCACCGCCCCCGGCTGGCCCGCCCCCACCGTCGACGCGCCCGTGCGCGGCACCGTCTCGGCTCCCGGCTCGAAGTCGGTGACCAGTCGCGCGCTGCTGCTCGCCGCCCTGTCCGGCGGCGGCTGCGTCGTCGACGGCGTCCCGGCCAGCCGCGACACGGCGCTGATGACCGGCGCGCTCGCGGCGCTCGGCGTTCCGGTGGAGATGACCGGGAGCACCGGGGAGCGGGTCCGGATCGGCGCGCATGACGGGTTCCGCGGCGGTGACGGTGGCGCTCCGGTGACCGTGGACTGCGGGCTGGCCGGCACCGTCATGCGGTTCGTGCCGCCGGCGGCGGCCCCGGCCACGGGCACCGTCCGCTTCGACGGCGACCCGCACGCCCGGGAACGTCCGATGGCCACCGTGCTCGGCGCCCTGCGCGATCTCGGCGTCACCATCACCGCGGACGGCAACGGTGACGCGCTGCCGTTCCTGGTGCACGGCACCGGCTCCGTGCGCGGCGGCACGGTGACGATCGACGCGTCGGCGTCGTCGCAGTTCGTCTCCGGTCTGCTGCTCTCCGGCGCCGGCTACGACCAGGGCGTCACGGTCCGTCACGACGGCAAGCCGGTCCCCTCGCAGCCGCACATCGACATGACGGTGGCGATGCTGCGCGCCGCCGGTGTCACCGTGGAGGACCGGAGCACCGGCGCCGGGCCGGACACCTGGCGGGTGCACCCCGGACCGGTCGCGGTCCGGGACTGGGCGATCGAGCCGGACCTGTCCAACGCCGCGGTGTTCCTGGCCGCGGCCGCCGCGACCGCGGGCACCGTGACCGTCACCGGCTGGCCGGTCGAGACCACCCAGCCGGGCACCGGGATCGTGCCGGTGCTCGCGCAGTTCGGCGCGCGGGTCGAGACGGGACCCGGCGGGCTGACCGTGACCGGCCCGGACCACCTCGACGGCGTGGACGTCGACCTGCACGAGGCCAGCGAGCTCGCCCCCACCGTCGCCGCGCTGGCCGCGCTGGCCCGCGGCGCCTCCCGGATTCGCGGGATCGCGCACATCCGGGGCCACGAGACCGACCGGATCGCGGCGCTGGCCACCGAGATCACCGAGCTGGGCGGGGCGGTGACCGAGACCGAGGACGGCCTGGAGATCACCCCGCGGCGCCTCGCCGGCCGCCCGGACCGGCCCTGGCACGCCTACGCCGACCACCGGATGGCGACGGCGGGCGCGATCGTCGGGCTGCGGGTGCCCGGCGTCGTCGTCGACGACATCGGCTGCACGGACAAGACGATCCCCGATTTCCCGGGGCGCTGGGCCGCCCTGCTCGCCGGATGAACCGGCCGGCGTGAGTGCCGGGGTACGCCGGTGAGCGGACTGCGACGGTGAGTGGCAAGGCGCGCGAGTACGACGAGACCGACGTCCGGGTGCGGCCCGGGCGGCGCGGCAGCCGTCCGCGCAGCAAGCGCCGACCCGAGCACCTCGACGCCTCGACGGCGATGGTCACCGCCGTCGACCGCGGCCGCTGGACCTGCGCACCGGACGCCGACCCGGCACGGCCGCCGGTCACCGCGATGCGCGCCCGCGAGCTGGGCCGCACCCCGATCGTCGTCGGCGACCGGGTGGACGTGGTCGGGGACCTCTCCGGCGAGCCGGACACACTGGCCCGGATCGTGCGCGTCTCCGATCGGCGCACCCTGTTGCGCCGCACCGCCGACGACACGGACGCCTACGAGCGGGTGATCGTCGCCAACGCCGACCGGCTGATCATCGTGACGGCGGTGGCCGACCCGGTGCCGCGCTCCGGGTTCGTCGACCGCTGCCTGGTCGCCGCGTACGCCGGCGGGCTCACCCCGGTGCTCTGCCTGACCAAGTCCGACCTGGCCGACCCGGCACCGTTCGCCGCGCAGTACGCGGATCTGGACTTCCCGGTGGTGGTCACCGGGCGGGACCGTCCCGCCGACGGGCTCGCCGCGCTCGCCGCGGAGATGTCCGGGCGGGTGTGCGCGCTGGTCGGGCACTCCGGCGTGGGCAAGTCGACGCTGGTCAACGCGCTGGTCCCGGAGGCCGACCAGAGCACCGGGCAGGTGTCGGGGGTCGGGAAGGGACGCCACACCACGACCGGTGCGATCGCGCTGCCGCTGGCCGACGGGTGGGTCGTCGACACCCCGGGCGTGCGGTCGTTCGGGCTCGCGCACGTGAGCGCCGACGACGTCGTCGCCGCGTTCGGCGACCTCGCGACGGCGATCGAGGACTGCCCGCGCGGGTGCGGGCACCTCGGGCCGCCCGCCGATCCTGAGTGCTCGCTGGACGACCTGGTCTCGGCCGGTGGCCTGGCGCCGGGCAGACTCGGTGCTCTGCGCCGGATCTTGGTGGCGCTGCGCTGATCCGCCTGCGCGGGCGGATCCGGCCCGGTCGATGGGGAGGACGGACGTGCCAGCTCGGTCATCGGCGCGTTCCCGTACGCCCCGGCTCCGCGCACTCCGGACCTGCGCACTCCGGACCCGCGGCATCCGGCTCGCGCTCTCGCTGGGCCTCGTCCTGTTCCCGCTCGCCGGCTGTGCCGCCACCCCGGACACACCCGCTCCGGCGTCCGCGCCGTCCGAGTCCGCGCTGCCGAAGTACTACGACTCCGGAGCCCTGCTCGCCGCCGTCTCGGCTCGTCAGCGTTCCGACGGCAGCGCCCTGACCACGTTCGACGGCACCCTCGACGGACCGTCCGGACACAGCGTGGTGACCGGCGAGGGGGCCGTCCGGTTCGACGGCGACGCCGTGTCGACCCGTTTCGACCAGCGGGTCGGGCCGCCGGGGGCCGCCCCGCGCACGACCGGCGTGGTCCACACCGGCGGGAAGACCTGGGTCCGGGTGCCGGATTCGGCTCCGGGCCGCTGGCTGGAGCTGGGCGTCGACGAGATCCCGCCCGCCGACCGGCCGGACGCGACGCTGGCCGCGAACCTCGCCGGGACCGCGGACCCGCTGGCCGGGGTCTCTCGCTACGCCGGCGCGAGCCTCGTCTCGGACGCCGTCGACGAGGAGGTGGACGGCGTGCGGACCGTGCGCTACACGATCGTGGTGGATCTGGTCCGTGCCGCGGCGACGGAGGCCGATCCGGCGATGCGCGCCCAGCTGACGAACCAGGTCAACGGCGGGCTGACGCGGATCAGTGCCGTCGTGTGGGTCGACGCCGACCAGCGCCCGGTGCGCACCCATCTCCGCCAGGAACTGCCCGGTGCCGGGACGCTGGACCTGACCGCCGGCTACCACTCCTGGGGCACGCCGGTGAGCGTCGAGCCGCCGCCCGCGGCCGGCTGAGCGGGTTGAGAACGACCGGCACACGAGGCGCTCCCACACCCGTGCTCATGGTCAACGTGACAACAGGGCTCTCGGATGACGTTCGGACAACGCTGTGGT
>JAKDNL010000884.1 GCA_030451825.1 Pseudonocardia sp.
TGCTGGTCTCCGACGCCGACGGTGCGATCCGGCACGCGGCCCCGCGCACGGCGGGGCGCCGCGCCGATGCCCTGCGCCCGGAGATCGACCGAGTGCGGGGGCACCGCAACCCCGCGAGCGTCCCGGTCGCGGTGAACGGTGGTCAGGTCGTGCTCCAGCCGCTCCGGCTGCCCGGCTCGGGCGCGGTGCTGGTGGTCGGCCGGGACCGGGCGTTCTCCCCGGTCGACCGGCAGGTGATCGGATCGGCGGTGTCGGTGCTGACGCTGCTGCACTCGCGCACGTCCGCGGTCGGGCGGGCCGAGCGACGGCTGCGTACCGCGTTGCTGCGGCTGATGGTCGACGGTCCGGGCGACGAGGCCCGCGCGATCGCCGAGGAGCTGTGGGGGCCGCTGCCCGGACCCGATGCGCGGGTCGTGCTGCTGCGCAGGCGATCCGGCTCGACCCATGAGCTCCTCGACGTCCTGGAGTCGGTGGCGGCGCGGTCCGGCCCGCTGTTCTTCGGTGCCCATGACGACGTGGTGGTGGCCGTCGTCGCCGCGGACGCCGACGAGCCCGTCACGGCGCTGGCGGGGCGGCGCCCGGACGTGCGTGCGGGGGTGTCGGACCCGGTCGGCGACGACCGCGGCGCCGGCCTGCGCCAGGCCCGCCACGCCCTCGCCGCCGCCACCCGGCAGGGTCGCCGGCTCGTCCGGTTCGGCGAGCTGGCCGGCACGGGCCTGCGCGAGCTCGTCCCGGACGCCGACGCGACCGCGTTCGCCGAGTCCCTGCTGCGCCCGCTCGTCCGCCACGACGCGCACGGCCGCGGCGACCTCGTCCGCTCGCTGTGTGAGTGGCTGGCCCACCACGGGCAGTGGGACCCGGCGGCGACCCGGCTCGGCGTGCACCGGCACACCCTGCGGGCCCGGATGGACAAGGTCGCCACCCTGCTCGAACGCGACCTCGACTCCCCCGGCGTGCGTGCCGAGCTGTGGTTCGCCCTGCAGGTGGAAGCGATTTGACCTGAAGTGTACTTCAGTTCCTAGTTGGTCCGGGACGGCGCGGGCCGACCGCACCGCGACCCACCCGGCACCCCTACGGTCCTCTGGACGCTCCGACGATCAGCGCGGTGCGGGGTGGTGATCGGTCATGGTCGCTTCTCCTGGGTTCGTCGTCAGCGCCGGTGCGAGAACGTCCTCGCACCACTGCCGGCGTCGAGGTCGTCGAGCGACTGTCTTTCGTAGCGCACGGGCGCACCCGGCAGATCCGTGCGTTCACCGCGACCCATCCTGCTCCCACGTCCTTGTCTCGATCGCGACAGTGCGCAGCTGACCGGCCTACGGGCGCGCGTCGGAGAAGATGTGCCAGTGCATGCTCTGCGGCAGGGCGAGGTCGTAGCGTCCCCGGAGCGGGTTCCGCGTCAGTTCCGCGATCCGTGTCGTGGTCAGGTCGAGTTCGATGCGGGCGAGCGTCTCGGAAAAGGTCCGGGTCCGCGGTGAGGCGGTCGACGCGCGGTCCGTGCACCGCGCGCTGACGTGCCGGGTGCGCGCTGACGTGTTCGAGGCGCGTCGGTGTCGGCGACGGGGCCGTGGCGTGTCCGATGGCCGGGCTGACACCCCGGAGATCGCCGCAACCGGAGCAGAGGCGACAGATCTGTCGCGTTCCTGCCGGTTGTGCTGATCACCGTGCGCCGGGGTCGCCGGTTGGGGGCGTCGCCGGGCCGATGACCGGTCACCGGGTCAGATCTGTCCGGTCGTGTGCGAGGGGGGAGGGCCCGAGGGCCGGAATGCCGGCTTGCTCGCCGTCCGCGCGCTCGGGCCGGGTCCGCGCGGTGTGGCGGGCGCCGCGCGGTCCGTGCACCGCGCGGCGACGTGCCGGGTGCGCGGTTATGTGCTGGGTGCGCGTCGCCATGTTCGAAACCGGCGGTGTCGGCGCCGGGTTCGTGGCGTGTCTGATGGCCGGGCTGACACCCCGGAGATCGCCGCAACCG
>JAKDNL010000885.1 GCA_030451825.1 Pseudonocardia sp.
GCCGCAGCGGCAGCTCAGCTCGCCGCGCTCTACTGCGACATCTCATGACGACACATCAGGATGTGAACGACCCGTGCCCCGGGTCCTGCAAGCGGATCGCTCACCGGACACCGATCAGGCGAGACCGAGGAAGACCACGAGCGCACGTGACAGGGCGAGCATGTCCGTGTCAGACACGCCTCCGATGTACTGGCCGAGCTTCGATCGGGGCATAGTCGTGAGCTTGTCGACCATGATGCTGCTGGGCTGGGCGAGTCTGCTGCCTGATTCACGGTCTAGTCGGATCCGCAGCAGCGGAATCTCGGTGGGGTCAGTGGTCAGCGGGCAGATGGTGATCGACTCAGTAGCATCGAAGCGATCGTCCTGTACGACGAGCACCGGTCGCGGCTTACCGGCGTAGTGCTGGCCCCCCGCGGCAGTCCAGAGTTCGCCGCGCCTCACTCCTCGTCGTCGCCGTCGCCGTCGTGACCGAACCACGAGATGGCGTCGACGAACGCTTGGTCCTCGGCTTCATGCGGACTCGCGGCCGCGAGCGCAGACTGTCGGTGCGCCTCGGCGGCAAACCCAGGAGCCCGCACGTCGGGCACCCAGATCTGTACCGGCCGTAGGCCTTGGCCGCGCAAGCGGGCCCGATGCTCGGCCACGCGCTGACGAACCGGCGGGGTGTCATGTTCGGCCATTCCTCTAGGTTACATGTAACTTGCCGCGAGGAGAAGCGAACATCCCGCAAGACGAACGTCCACTGATCTTGGTCTGGTCCGCACGGTTCCGGTCAACGACACGGCGCTGGCCGTCAGCCCGGTGGTCTACCTCCCCGGGGGCGCCGCAGCAGGTCGGTGTCTCGGCTCGACGACGTCCGGCCACAGGTTTCAGGTGCGGTTGGCGAAGGCCTCGACGTCGTTGATGCGTCCGGAGACGATGAGCAGGTCCCCGGCGCGTACGACGGTGTCCTGGGCGGCGTAGGTGAACTCCTCGCCGCGGCGCTTGATGCCGACCACGGTGATCTCGTGCTTCTTGCGGACGTCGCTCTCGGCGAGGGTCTGGTCGACGATGTCGCGCGGGGCGAGGGTCTTGACCTTGGCGAAGTCGTCCTCGAATCGGATGTAGTCGATCATCCGGCCGGTGCCGAGGTGCGCGAGGCACCCGCCCATCTCGTACTCGGGCAGCACGACGTGGTGGGCGCTCATGCTGTGTCCATGTCCCGGCGTCGCAGACCGAGCAGGCCCAAACCTGCTGATCCGGCGACGAGCACGACGAGCACGACCAGTACCGCGGTGAGACCGGATCCGGTGGTCAGCGGGACCGACGTCGCGGTGAACGGCGAGACGCGTTGCAGCACGGCGATGTCCACCAGCCGGAACTCTCCGAGGACGTCGACGGCGACCGCCAGGCCGAGCACCGTCCACGTGACGGGCACCGCGAAGCGTGGAGCCCAGCCGGTTAAGGCGACCGCCAGACCTGCGAACACCAGGCACGCCGGGAGGTAGGCCAGCGTCATCCCGACGACGGCGAGGGGTCTGCCGTAGCCCACCCCGGCTCCCAGCCCGAGGCCGGCGAGCACGAGCGCGGTACCGGTCACCGTCACCACCAGGTAGCTCGTTGCCCAGCGGACGCGGCCTACCGGTCCGCTCAGCAGGACGTCGGCGAGCCCGCCGGTCTCCTGTCCTCGTATCTGCAGCGCCCCGGCCACCGCAGCGGCGGTCGCGATCTGCGCCAGCACGTAGAGCACGAGGCGGAAGAACACCTCGGCCACGTCGCCGCCGCCGAGCGTCGCCGCCAGCTCCCGGTAGGCCGGGGTGTCGAACAGGTCGCCGATGGAACCCAGCGCCGCGCCGAGCAGCAGCCCCAGCAGCGTGAACCCGACAGTCCAGCCGAGCACGGCCCCGCGCTGCACGCGCCAGGCCAACGTGAGCGGGCTGCGCAGCGACGGCGCCGCGACGCCCGGACCGGGCCGGGCGGGCACC
>JAKDNL010000274.1 GCA_030451825.1 Pseudonocardia sp.
AGGCGGTCGCCGGGGTAGGTCTCGGGAATGGTGCGCCGGTCACCGCGGTACCGGGGCGGTCAGGACGTCGGTGATCACGCGGTCGGCCAGGAGACGTCCGCGGGGGGTGAGCACGGCTCGTCCCGCGTCGAACGGGCCGGGCTCGAGCAGGCCGTCGTCGCGGGCGACCCCCGCGGCGCCCCGGCCGGCGGCGTCGAGCATGTCCAGCGGCAGGCCCTCGGCCAGGCGCAGGCGCAGCATGACCCGCTCGGTGTAGCGCTCGTCGGCTGTCAGGTCCTCGCGCCCGGCCTCCGGGGTGTCGCCGGCGGTCAGCGCGGCGGCGTAGCGGGCCGGGTGCTTGACGTTCCACCAGCGCGCCCCGCCCAGGTGCGAGTGCGCGCCCGGTCCGACGCCCCACCAGTCGCCGTCGCGCCAGTAGCCCAGGTTGTGCCGACATTCGGCATCGATCCCCGGCACCGACCAGTTCGACACCTCGTACCAGCGCAGACCCGCCTGCGACAGGCGCGCGTCGAGGATCTCGTAGCGGGTGGCGGCGACGTCGTCGTCCGGTGCGGGCAGCTCGCCGCGGCGGACCCGGCGGGCCAGCGCCGTGCCGTCCTCGACGATCAGCGCATACGCCGAGACGTGGTCGACCCCGCCCTCGAGCACGGCGTCGAGCGAGCGGTGCAGGTCGTCGTCGGTCTCACCCGGGGTGGCGTAGATCAGGTCCAGGTTGACGTGACCGATCCCGGCCGCGCGGGCCTCGCGGGCGGCCTCCACGGCGCGGCCCGGGGTGTGCCGGCGGTCCAGCACGGCCAGCACGTGCTGCGCGGCGGACTGCATGCCCAGCGAGACGCGGGTGAAGCCGGCCGCGGCGAGGCCGGCGAAGAACTCCGGCGACGTCGACTCCGGGTTCGACTCGGTGCTCACCTCGGCCCCCGGGGCGAGCGCGAACTCCGACCGGATCGCGTCCAGCACCGCACCGAGGCGCTCCGCACCGAGCAGCGACGGCGTGCCACCGCCGACGAACACGGTCTCCACCGGCCGCTCGCCCACCGTCCGCGCCACCAGCGCCAGCTCCCGGCGGACGGCGTCGAGCCAGCCGTCCGGGGATGCGCCGGAGCCGTCCAGTTCGGAGGCGGTGTAGGTGTTGAAGTCGCAGTACCCGCAGCGGCTCGCGCAGAACGGCACGTGGACGTAGATGCCGAACGGCGGCTCGGGGATGCTGGCGGGAGGTGGCACGACATCCGAGTGTGCCAGCCCTCGGGCGGCCCCAGATCGGGGCGGCACCTGTGAATCTCCTCCCACCATGCGGACACCCGTTGGCTCCGGTCCGGACAGCGTGGCACGCTGAGAGCGTGACTCCTCTCCGGCTGCGCCTCGTGGCTCGACGCCACGTCGACCTGCACCGGACGAACAGCGCGCTCTGTCTGCGCTGACGCGACACTCACCTCGAACGTCCTTCCGGCGCACCCACCCCGTTGACTTCCCGGGGCATCTCTGTGCCGACCCCGACCCGGGAGCACCCACCACATGGCGCCCACCTCCTCCGCCCCCGCCCGCGTCAAAGGGCAGGGCCAGTGGAAGCTCGGCCATCGCGAACCGCTGAACCCGAACGAGCGGGCCAAGCGCGACGACGACGCCCTCAACGTCCGTGCGCGGATCGAGAACATCTACGCCAAGCGCGGCTTCGACTCGATCGACCCGGGCGACCTGCGCGGCCGGATGCGCTGGTGGGGTCTCTACACGCAGCGCCGCGCCGGCATCGACGGCGGCCGCACCGGCGCGCTGGAGCCCGAGGAGCTCGAGGACCGCTACTTCATGCTGCGGGTGCGGCTCGACGGCGGTGCGGTCACCACCGAGCAGCTGCGCGCGGTCGGCGAGGTCTCGCAGACCTACGCCCGCGACACCGCCGACATCACCGACCGGCAGAACATCCAGTACCACTGGATCGAGATCGAGTCGATGCCGGCGGTCTGGAAGCGGCTCGAGGGCCTGGGCATGCTCACCACGGAGGCGTGCGGCGACTGCCCCCGGGTGATCCTGGGCTCGCCGGTCGCCGGGGTGTCCGCGGACGAGGAGATCGACCCGACCCCGGCCGTCGACACGATCGTCGAGCGCTACATCGGGAGCACCGAGTTCTCCAACCTCCCCCGCAAGTTCAAGACGGCGATCTCCTGGCAGCAGGACATCGGCCATGAGATCAACGACGTCTCGTTCGTCGGGGTGAACCACCCCGAACACGGGCCGGGCTTCGACCTGTGGGTCGGTGGCGGGCTCTCGACCAACCCGCGCCTCGCCGAGCGACTCGGCGCCTGGATCCCGCTCGACGAGGTCCCGGACGTCTGGGCCGCGGTGGTCTCGGTGTTCCGCGACTACGGCTACCGCCGGCTGCGCCACCGCGCGCGGATCAAGTTCCTGATCGCCGACTGGGGCCCGGAGAAGTTCCGCCAGGTGATGGAGGACGAGTACCTGGGCCGGAAGATGGTCGACGGCCCGGCCCCGGTCACCGCCGAACGCGCGATCGACCACGTCGGCGTGCACAAGCAGAAGGACGGGCGCAACTACGTCGGCGTCGCGGCGGCATCCGGCCGGGTCTCGGGCACCACGCTGGTCGCGGTGGCCGACGCCGCCGAGCGCGCCGGGTCCGGCCAGGTCCGCTTCACCGCCCAGCAGAAGATCGTCGTGCTGGACGTCGCGGACGCGCGGCTGGACACGCTGATCGCCGAGTTGAACCAGCTGGGCCTGCAGGCCGAGCCGTCCACCTGGCGTCGCAACACGATGGCCTGCACCGGCATCGAGTTCTGCAAGCTCGCGATCGTGGAGACCAAGGAACGCGCGATCCGGCTCGTCGAGGAACTGGAGAAGCGCCTGGCCGACACCCTCCCGGAGGCGCCGATCTCACTGCACCTCAACGGCTGCCCGAACGCCTGCGCACGCACCCAGACCGCCGATATCGGGCTCAAGGGCCAGATCGTCACCGACGCCGACGGCAACCAGGTCGAGGGCTTCCAGGTGCACCTGGGTGGCGGGCTCGGGCTCGACGCCGGGTTCGGCCGCAAGGTGCGCGGGCTCAAGGTCACCAGCGCCGAGCTGGGCGAGTTCGTCGAGCGCCTCGTGCGTCGGTTCGCCGAGCAGCGCACCCCCGACGAGCGGTTCGCCGAATGGGTCAAGCGTGCCGACGAGAGCGACCTGAAATGAGTACCGAATGAGCGAGCGCGCAGCTCCCTTCTACTGCCCGTACTGCGGCGAGGAGGACCTCCGCCCCACCGAGCGCACCGAGAAGGTGCCCGGCGCGGCGTGGTGGTGCGCGGGATGCCTGCGCACCTTCGTCGTGACGTTCGTGGGGATCGGGGTCCCCGAGACGACCGGAGCCCCGGACAGGGTAGGAGCAAAGCCGTGAGTGTCAGCGTCACCGAAGACCTGAAGGCCACCGCCGAGCGTGGTGCCGCCGAGCTGGGGCCGGACGCGACCGCGGCGCAGCTGCTGGACTGGGCCGCGGCCACGTTCGGCGACCAGCTGATCGTCGCGTCGAACATGCAGGACGCCGTGCTGGTCGACCTGGCCGCGGCGGCGAAACCGGACGTGGACGTGCTGTTCCTGGAGACCGGGTACCACTTCGCCGAGACGATCGGCACCCGCGACGCCGTGGACGCCGTCTACGACGAGATCCGGATCGTCAACGCGGCGGCCGATCAGAGCGTGGCCGAGCAGGACGCGAGCGAGGGCAAGGACCTGTTCGCCCGCGAGCCGGACCGCTGCTGTGGGCTGCGCAAGGTCGTCCCGCTGCAGCGCACGCTGGCCGGCTACGACGCCTGGGTCACCGGCGTCCGCCGGGTCGAGGCACCGACCCGGGCGAACACCCCGCTGATCACCTACGACGACAAGTTCGGCCTGGTGAAGATCAACCCGATCGCCGCGTGGAGCGACGAGGAGATGGACACCTACATCCAGGAGCACGCGATCCTGGTGAACCCGCTCGTCGACGCCGGGTACCCGAGCATCGGCTGCGCGCCGTGCACCGCGAAGCCGGCCCCGGGCGAGGACCCCCGTTCCGGTCGCTGGTCCGGGCGCGCCAAGACCGAGTGCGGCCTCCATGCCTAGCCGTGCGCGGAAATCACCGCCCCAGCAACGATATCCGCGCACGAGCGCCGGAGGCGCAACATGATCACCGCCCCACCGAGTCCGACGCTGGACGCGCTGGACGCGCTGGAGTCCGAGGCGATCCACATCTTCCGCGAGGTCGCCGGCGAGTTCGACCGTCCGGTGATCCTGTTCTCCGGCGGCAAGGATTCCACGCTGCTGGTGCACCTGGCGGCCAAGGCGTTCGCGCCGGCACCGGTGCCGTTCTCGCTGCTGCACGTCGACACCGGGCACAACTACCCGGAGGTCATCGCGTTCCGGGACTCCCTGGTCGATCGGCTGGGGCTGCGTCTCGAGGTGGCCCGCGTCGAGGACTACCTGGCCGACGGCCGCCTGGCCGAGCGCGCCGATGGCATCCGCAACCCGCTGCAGACCCAGCCGCTGCTCGACGCGATCGTCGAGAACCGGTTCGACGCGGTGTTCGGCGGTGGGCGCCGGGACGAGGAACGCGCCCGCGCCAAGGAGCGGATCATGTCGCTGCGGGACGCGTTCGGCCGCTGGGACCCGCGCAAGCAGCGGCCCGAGCTGTGGAACCTCTACAACGGCCGGCACGCACCCGGCGAGCACGTCCGGGTGTTCCCGATCTCGAACTGGACCGAGCTCGACGTCTGGCGCTACATCCAGCGCGAGCGCATCGAGCTGCCGGAGATCTACTTCGCGCACGAGCGCGAGGTCTTCGCCCGCGACGGCATGTGGCTGGCCGAGGGGCCGTGGGGCGGCCCTCGCGGGAGCGAGGTGCTGGAGCGCAGGACCGTGCGCTACCGCACCGTCGGCGACGGCTCGTGCACCGGTGCCGTCGAGTCGAGCGCGACGACGCTGGATCAGGTGATCGCCGAGGTGACCGCGTCCCGGCTCACCGAGCGCGGCGCCACCCGGGCCGACGACCGGATGTCCGAGGCCGCCATGGAGGACCGCAAGAAGGAGGGCTACTTCTGATGGTGGACTCGGAACGTCCCCGCGGCCTGCTGCGGTTCGCGACGGCCGGCTCGGTCGACGACGGCAAGTCCACCCTGGTCGGGCGGCTGCTCTACGACACCAAGTCGGTGCTGGCCGACCAGATCGAGGCCGTGCAGCGCGCCTCGGTGGACAAGGGCCTGACCACCCCGGACCTGTCGCTGCTGGTCGACGGCCTGCGCGCGGAGCGCGAGCAGGGCATCACGATCGACGTGGCCTACCGCTACTTCGGCACGCCGACCCGCGAGTTCGTGCTCGCCGACACCCCCGGCCACGTGCAGTACACCCGCAACACGGTGACCGGAGCGTCCACCGCGGAGCTGGCCGTGCTGCTCGTCGACGCCCGGCACGGCGTGGTCTCCCAGACCCGCCGGCACGCGGCGGTGCTGGCGCTGCTGCGCGTCCCGCGCCTGGTGCTGGCCATCAACAAGATCGACCTCGTGGACTACGACCAGGAGGCGATCACCGCGATCGCCAAGGACTTCGCCGAGCTCGCCCGCTCGCTCGGGTTCGCCGACGAGGCCGTGGCGACCATCCCGGTCTCCGCGCTGGTCGGCGACAACGTGGCGCAGCGCGGCGACAACACCCCCTGGTACGAGGGCCCGACGCTGCTCGATCACCTGGAGTCGGTCCCGGTCGAGGGGGCGGGTGGGCATTTCGCAGCCGACGCCCCGTTCCGGCTGCCCGTCCAGTACGTCATCCGGCCCCGGACAGAGGAGTTGCACGACTACCGCGGCTACGCCGGTCAGGTCGCCTCCGGCACCGTGCGTGCCGGTGACGAGGTGGTGGTGCTGCCCGACGGCATCCGCACCACGGTCACGGAGGTCCGCACGGCGGACGGCCCGCTGGACTCCGCGGGCGCCGGGCTGTCGGTGACCGTGCTGCTCGACGACGACATCGACGTCTCCCGCGGCGCCATGATCGCCGCAGCGGACGACCCGCCGCAGGTGACCGACGAGATCGACGCGACGCTGTGCTGGCTGGCCGAGAAGCCCCTCGTCCCCGGCGCCCGGCTGCTGCTCAAGCACGGCACCCGGACCACCCAGGTGATCGTCGGCGCGCTCGGCTCGCGGCTGGACCCGGAGACCGTCGGCTACGTCGACGCCCCGGAACAGCTCGCGATCAACGACATCGCCCGGGTCTCGCTGCGCACCGCCGACCCGCTCCCGGTCGACTCCTACGCCCGTGTCCGGACCACCGGCGGGTTCCTGCTGATCGACCCGCCGACCGGCAACACGCTGGCCGCCGGGCTGGTCGGGGACCCGCTGGCGCTCGCACCCGCCGCGGGCTGAGGACCGGTGTCGGACGAGGACGGCGCGCCGGTCCTGGTCGTCGTCGCCCACGGCAGCCGGGACGCCCGGTCCGCGGCCACGATCAGTGCCCTGGTCGACGTCACGCGGGCCACGGCGCCCGGGCTGGACGTGCGCCTGGCGTTCCTGGACCTCAACGTGCCCCGGCTGCCCGAGGTGCTCGCCGCGGTCGGGTCCGGCCCGACGGTGGTGGTCCCGCTCCTGCTCGGGTCGGCCTACCACGCGCGGGTGGACATCCCGGCCGCCGTGGACGCCGCCGTCGGCCGGCTCCCCCACCTGCAGGTGTCGGTGGCCGACGTGCTCGGCCCCGACCCGGAGCTGATCGGCGCGGCCCGACGTCGGTTGGCCGAGCAGGGCTGTGTGGTCGACGATTCTGGGCAGCCCGGGGATCCCGGGCTGGGGATCGTGGTGGCCGCCGCCGGCTCCGCCCGGGCCGGCGCGAACGACGTCGTGCACCGGATCGCCGCCGGCTGGCCGCTCGCCGGTGCGGCGTTCGCGACGGCCGCCGATCCCGACATCACGGCCGCGATCGCGGACCTGCGCCGCCGCGGCGCGCGCCGGATCGCCGTGGTGCCGTGGTTCCTGGCCCCGGGAAGGCTGCTGGACCGGGTCCGCGACGGTGCCCGTGCCGCGGATCCGGACGTCGTGCTGGCCGAACCGCTGGGCGCCGAGCCCGCCGTGGCCCACGTCCTGCTGGACCGCTACGCCACCGCTCGGCAATGCGCGACGCCCGCCGCCCGGCCCGGCTCGACGCCCGCCACCCAGCCCCGCTCGACGCGCGCCGGCCTTCGTCACGCGTCCGCGGCCGCGGTCGCATCACGACGCTGAAGGCGCGCCCGGAAGGCGAGCGCGCGTCCGCCACGTCGACGCTGCGGGTAGCAGCGACCGTGAGCGCGGCCACTCCCGTCCGTCAGGTGGGCGCAACACCGCCGTTCGGGCGCCCGTTCCCGCCCTGGTCGGGGCCGTGATCCGGCATGTTGTCCGGACAGGTTGGACAGGCTCCCGCACCTCGGACGACCGGTTGTACTCCGGCGTCCCGGGACGGAGGATGGACCGGTGACCACGACCGTGAACGCCGACGCAGGATCCCGGTGCGCCGCGGACCCGTCGGCGTCCTGGCACCTGGTCGCACACCTCGAGTGCTTCTGGCCCTCGCGCCGGATCGACGAGTTCGACGGGCTCTGTCCCGGCTGCTGACGCCCCGGGCGACCGAACTCGCTCGCTGATCCGGCCCGTTCCACTCCCCTGCAGGACCCCGGTACCGCCTCGTGCCCTCGCGAGCGCGGTGTCTCCGGCGCGTCCGCACGCTGTCGCGCCTGCACCCTCACGAGAGAGACACGCCCGTGCGCACCCTGATCATCTTCGCCATCGTCGGCTTCGGCGCCCAACTCGTCGACGGCGCCCTCGGCATGGCCTACGGCGTCACGTCGACGTCGTTGCTGCTGGTCGCCGGCATCAGCCCGGCCACCGCCAGTGCCTCGGTCCACCTCGCCGAGGTCGGCACCACGCTCGTCTCCGGCGCCGCGCACTGGCGCTTCGGCAACGTCGACTGGAAACTCGTGCTGCGTCTGGGCGTGCCCGGCGCGGTCGGCGCGTTCCTCGGCGCCACCGCGCTGTCCGCGCTGTCCACCGACGACGCGGCGCCGTACATGTCCGGCATCCTGCTCGCGCTCGGCGTCTACATCCTGCTGCGCTTCTCGGTCCGCCCGCCGAAGGTCGCCACCGCCCGGACCTCGCCGCACCGCTCGAAGTTCCTGTCCCCACTCGGGCTGGTCGCCGGCTTCGTGGACGCCTCGGGCGGCGGCGGGTGGGGCCCGGTCGCGACCCCGGCCCTGCTGACCGCGGGCAAGACCTCGCCGCGCACCGTCATCGGGTCGGTGGACACCTCCGAGTTCCTGGTGGCGCTGGCCGCGAGCATCGGGTTCCTGATCGGGCTGGGCTCCGAGGTCCTCGACCCGTGGACGATCGGCGGGCTCCTGCTCGGGGGCATCCTGGCCGCACCGCTGGCCGCATGGCTGGTCACCAAGGTCCCGGCGCCGGTCCTGGGCACGGCGGTCGGCGGCATCATCGTGCTGACCAACACGCGGACCATCCTCAAGGCGCTCGACGTCGGCGGCGTGACGCTGGTCGCGGTCTACGTGGTCATCGTCGCCCTCTGGGCCGCCGCCATCGCGGTGGCGGTGACGAAGCTGCGGCAGACCCGCAGCACCGAGGCAGTGGTCGAGGACCCGCGCGAGGCCGTCCCGAGCTCGCTCGACTGACCCGCGACACCGGGGCGCGGGCCGGGGCAGTCCCGGGCCCCCGGCCCCCGGCCCCGGTCCGCGGGACGGGGTCAGGCACGCGGCCCGGGGTCAGGCCGCGGTCGTGGAGGCC
>JAKDNL010000275.1 GCA_030451825.1 Pseudonocardia sp.
CGCCCCGGCGAGACCGTGCCTCCGGCGCCCCGCATCGAGGTCGTCGAGGCCGAGCCGGAGGAGCCGGGGCCGCCCGAGCTCTGGCCCGAGGGCATCGGCACCGGCGTCGGCTCGCTGCCCGGCATCGACCCGGTCGAGGCGTCCGCGATCGTGACCGGGGAGACGCCGCAGATGCCGGCGCTGCCCGAGCTGCCCGCCCGCGGGGTCGGCGCCGACATGATCGGCCGCACGATCGGGCTGCTGGTCGACATCGCGGCCGAGGTGGTCCCGACCGGCTGGCGGGTGAGCGCCCGCCCGGGCCGCGACCACCGGCGCGCGACCGACATGATGCAGGCCGACCTGGACGCGTTCCACGACGCCTGCGACCGGATCCGCCCGTCCTGGGTGAAGGTGGCTGCCGTCGGGCCGTGGACGCTCGCCGCGTCGGTCGAGGTGGCCTCCGGGCACCGCGTGCTGACCGACCGCGGCGCCGTAGCCGAGTTCGCGGCCAGCCTCGCCGAGGGACTGCGCACGCACGTCGCGGAGGTCGCCGAGCGCACCGGCGCGACGGTTCTCGTGCAGCTCGACGAGCCGTCGCTGCCGGCCGTGCTGGCAGGTTCGCTGCCCACCGCGTCGGGCTACGGCACCGTCCGCTCGATCCGGTCCCAGGACGCTGCGGACACCCTGCGCGAGCTGATCGAGCAGGTCGGAGCGCCGGTCGTCGTGCACTGCTGCGCCGACCGGCCGCCGATCCGGATGCTCACCACCACCGGCGCCGCCGCGATCGGGATCGACGCGACCCGCCCCGCGTTCGCCGGTACAGTGTCGTCGGCCGGCTCCGCCGGCAGGGGTGCGCTGCCCGCCGCGCTGGACGCGATCGGCGAGACCTGGGACGCGGGCATCCCGATGATGCTCGGGTTCCTGCCCTCCACCGCGCCGGCACGCGAGCCGAAGATCGGTGACCTGGCCCGCCTGGGCTACGACCTCGCCGACCGGCTCGGTTTCGACCGGCTGCGCCTGGCCCGCCTCGCCGTCCCGACGCCGGCGTGCGGGCTGGCCGGCGCGACGCCGGACTGGGCGCGCCGCGCGCTCGCCCTGAGCCGGGAGATGGGCAAGGGCTTCGCCGAACCGCCCGAATTGCGCTGACGCGCCCGTGCGCGGATATCGCTGCCAGGCCAACCAGGAACACCCCCGACCCCCCGGCGCGGCCCCCCACCCCCCCTATTGGCGCTGCCGCGCCGGGGCGGTTATTGCGCCCCCCGAACACCCTTACCCCCCCACGACCGGCAGTCGGGCCACCTGACCGGGGCCGGGCCCTCAGCCGGGTCCGGGAGTAGCGTCCGGACGATGCACGGTGATCGGCTACTTCTCGGCCCCGGCCCCTCGAACCCGTACCCCGAGGCGGTCGAGGCGCTCACCCGACCTGTGCTCGGGCACCTGGACCCGGACTACCTGGCTCTGGTCGGCGACGTCGCCGAGCGGCTGCGCACGGTCTTCCGTACGGCCAACCCGCTGACGCTGCCGGTGTCCGGGACCGGCTCGTCCGGGATGGAGGCCTGCCTGGTCTCGCTGCTCGAACCCGGCGCCACGATCGTCGTCGGCGTCAACGGCTACTTCGGGGAGCGGATCTGCGAGGTCGCGCGACGATGTGGCGCCCGCGTGGTCCGGGTCGAGGCGCCGTGGGGCACGCCGCTCGACCCGGCCGACCTGCTCGCGGCGCGAGCCGCGAATCCGGAGGCCGCGATGCTCGCCGTCGTGGCGGCGGAGACCTCGGTCGGCGTGCGCAACGACATCGCGCCGCTCGGCGCCGAGCTGGCCGGCACGGACACGTTGCTGCTGGTCGACGCCGTGACCGCGCTGGGCGGCACCCCGCTGGAGGTCGATGCGTGGGGGATCGACGCGTGCTACTCGGCGTCGCAGAAGTGCCTGGGCGCCCCGCCCGGGCTGGCCCCGGTCACGCTGAGCCCGCGCGCGGTGGAGCGGATGCGCGCCCGCGCGACGCCGATCGGGTCGTTCTACCTCGACCTCGGGCTGCTGCAGGACTACTACCTCGACTCTCCGCCGACGTATCACCACACGGCGTCGTCGCCGCTGGCCGCGTCGCTGCACGCGGGTCTGGGACGGCTGCTGGAGGAGGGTGTGGAAGCGACCTGGGAGCGGCACCGCCGGGTCGGCGAGCGCTTGCAGCGTGAGCTGGCCGCGATGGGCTTCGGGATGGTCGCGTCCGACGGCGTCCGGCTCCCGCAGCTGACCGCGACGACCCTGCCGCCGGGGCTCGAGGAGGGCCCGTTGCGCAAGCGGCTGCTCGCCGATTTCGGGATCGAGATCGGCGGCGGGCTGGGTGAGTTCGCCGGACGGGCCTGGCGGATCGGCATGATGGGGCACAACGCGACCGACCGGTCGGTGCTCACGGTCCTGGCTGCCATCCGCGACGTCCTGGGCTCCTAGCTAGGAGATCGACGACCCGGCGGGCATCGGGTCCATCCGCAGGTCCGGGAACTTCCGGATCACGATGTCCATCCGCCACTTGTTCGTGAACAGCGCCAGGTACTCGCCGTCGGAGTCGCGGCGCAGCACCTCGGTCTCGGACTGCGAGGACAGGGCGGCCGCGCCCTCGGCGTCGGTCAGCCGGGCGATCTGGAAGGGCAGCCGGTCCAGCGTGACCGGCGCGTTGAACTCGGTCTCCAGGCGTGCGGTGACGACGTCGAACTGCAGCGGTCCGACGGCGGCCAGCACCGGTGCCTGGTCGCCGCGCAGATCCGAGCGCAGGACCTGGATGACGGCCTCGTTGCCCAGCTGCTCGATGCCGCGCCGGAACTGCTTGGTCTTGCCGGCGTCGCGGCAGCGCACGACGGCGAAGTGCTCCGGGGCGAACGCCGGGATGGTCGGGAACTCGACCGGCTCCGAGGCGTAGAGGGTGTCCCCGGGACGCAGCGCGTTCGCGTTGACCAGGCCGACGATGTCGCCCGGGAACGCCTCCTCGACGGTCGTGCGCTGGTTGCCGAACACCGACTGGGCGTACTTGGTGGCGAACGGCTTACCGGTCCCGGCGTGGATGAGCACCATGCCGCGCTCGAACCGGCCGGAGCAGATCCGCAGGAACGCCATCCGGTCGCGGTGCGCCTTGTCCATCCCGGCCTGCACCTTGAACACCAGCCCGGCCGTCGGCGCGGCCAGCGGACGGTCCTGGCCGTCGGCGTCGGGGCGCGGCGCCGGGGCGGGCGCGAGGTCGACGAGCGTGTCCAGCAACCGGGCGACACCGATGTTGGACAGCGCGGAGCCGAACAACACCGGGGTGGCCCTCCCGGTGAGGAAGTCCTTCTCGTCCCAGGTCGCGCCGATCTCGTCGAGCAGCTCCAGCTCGTCCTGGGCCGCCTGCCAGTACAGCGGCTCCTGCGCCGCGGCGGTGTCGGCGTCGACGACGGCGGCGGTCGCCTTCGTCGCCCCGCCCGCGGCCCGGTGGAACGCGGTGTACTCGCCGGTGTCGCGCTCGATCAGGCCCTTGAACTGGCCCGCGATGCCCAACGGCCAGGTCATCGGCATCGGCCGCAGCCCGATCGTCTGCTCCACCTCGTCGAGCAGCTCCAGCGCCTCGCGGCCGGGCCGGTCCCACTTGTTGACGAACGTGATGACCGGGACGCCGCGGGAGCGGCAGACGTCGAACAGCTTGAGCGTCTGCGGCTCGAGACCCTTGGCCGCGTCGAGCAGCATCACCGCGGCGTCGACGGCGGCCAGCACCCGGTAGGTGTCCTCGGAGAAGTCGCCGTGACCCGGGGTGTCCAGCAGGTTGATCACGTTGTCGCGGTAGGCGAACTGCAGCACCGCGGAGCTGACCGAGATGCCGCGGGTGCGCTCCATCTCCATCCAGTCCGAGGTGACGCCCTTGCGGCCGGACTTGCCGTGCACCGCGCCGGCCGAGTCGATGACCTCCGCGTGCAGCGCCAGCGCCTCGGTCAGCGTCGACTTGCCCGCGTCCGGGTGGCTGATCACGGCGAACGTGCGCCGCCGCGCGGTCTCGTCGAGTACGCGGGCGTCCTGCTGGTCGGTCACCCCTCCAGGGTAGGTCGCTCCCGCCGCCACCCGGTCGGGGCACCTCCCGGCTCAGCTCCCGGCCGGGGCACCGCCGTGTCCCTGGAGCAGCTCCTGCATGCCGGGCAGGTCGAAGTACTCGGCCGCCCCCGACGCGGACGGGCTGCCCGCGTCGGGGTCCCCGCCCGCATCCAGCAGCGCCGTCACCGAGTCCTCCGACTGCGCGAACGTGGCCGCGGCCAGTGCGGTCTGGCCGCGGTCGTTGACCCGGTTCGGGTCGGCGTCGCGGGCCAGCAGCGCGGCGACGGTCTCCGGGTGGCCGTGGTAGGCGGCCAGGATCAGCAGGGTGTCGCCCTTCGGATCGGTGATCTCGACCGGGACCCCGGCGTCGACGTAGCCGGCCAGTGCCGCGGTGTCGCCGTGGCGGGCCAGGTCGAACATCCGGTGGGCCAGCTCGAGCGCCTCGTCGTCGATCTGCACACCTGCCACGGTAGGACGAGCGGCCTCCCACCGCCCCCGGGAGGCCGGCGCCTTCCATCACGTCTCCCTTCGTCGGCCGAAGGATGACGCGGGGCACCGACATTCCTTCAGGAATGTCGGGGCACCCGACTAACCTGCGCATCGTGAATTCTTCGTCGGATGCCCGCGAGCGGCACGCCGCGCTGTCCACCGAGGTGGCGGACCTCCAGTTCCGCTACTACGTGCTCGACGCCCCGGTCGTGTCCGACGGCCAGTTCGACGAGCTCTGGGGTGAGCTGCTGGCCCTGGAGGAGGCGAACCCGGAGCTGGTGACGCCGGACTCGCCGACACAGAAGGTCGGGGGCACGTTCTCGACCGTGTTCACCGCGCACGACCACCTCGAGCGCATGCTCAGCCTGGACAACGCGTTCTCTGCCGAGGACATGGCGGCCTGGCACGAGCGGGTCGTGAAGGAGGCGGGACAGGACCTGCACTACCTCTGCGAGCTCAAGATCGACGGCCTGGCCGTCAACCTGCTCTACGAGAACGGCCACCTCACCCGGGCGCTGACCCGCGGCGACGGGCGCACCGGCGAGGACATCACGCTGAACATGCGCACCCTGGCCGAGGTGCCCCAGGACCTCACCGGTACCGACGAGTTCCCGGTCCCCGCGCTGGTCGAGGTGCGCGGAGAGGTCTACTTCCGGCTGGAGGACTTCGAGCGGCTCAACGCCTCCCTGGTGGAGGCGGGCAAGCCGCCGTTCGCGAACCCGCGCAACACCGCGGCCGGGTCGCTGCGCCAGAAGGACCCACGGGTGACGGCCTCGCGCAACCTGCGGCTGATCTGCCACGGCCTGGGCAAGCGCGACGGGTTCACCCCGACGACGCAGTCGCACGCCTACGACGCCCTGACCGCGTGGGGCCTGCCGGTCTCGCCGCGCACCAGGGTGCTGCGCGGGATCGGCGACGTCGTCGAGTTCGTGCGGTACTGGGGCGAGCACCGCCACGACGTCGAGCACGAGATCGACGGCGTCGTGGTCAAGGTCGACGAGGTCGCGCTGCAGCGCCGGCTCGGGGCCACCTCGCGCTTCCCGCGCTGGGCGATCGCCTACAAGTACCCGCCCGAGCAGGCCACCACGAAGCTTCTCGACATCGCGGTCAACGTCGGGCGGACCGGGCGGGTCACCCCGTTCGCCCAGATGGAGCCGGTGAAGATCGCCGGGTCGACGGTCTCCCTGGCCACGCTGCACAACGCCGACGAGGTGCGCCGCAAGGGCGTGCTGATCGGCGACCGGGTCGTCATCCGCAAGGCCGGCGACGTGATCCCCGAGGTGCTCGGGCCGGTCACCGACGTCCGCGACGGCAGCGAGCGCGAGTTCGTGATGCCCACGCACTGCCCGGAGTGCGGCACCGCGCTGGTGCAGCAGAAGGTCGGCGACGTGGACCGGCGCTGCCCGAACGCCCGCTCCTGCCCGGCGCAGCTGCGGGAACGGCTGTTCCATGTGGCCGGACGCGGGGCGTTCGACATCGAAGGCCTCGGTTACGAGGCGGCCGTCGCGCTGCTCACCTCGGGCGTGCTCACCGACGAGGGCGACGTCTTCTCGCTGAACGAGGACGACCTGCTCGAGACCGAGCTCTTCCGGACGAAGGCGGGTGCGCTCTCGGCGAACGGGCGCAAGCTGCTGACGAACCTGGACGCGGCGAAGGACCGTCCGCTGTGGCGGGTGCTGGTCGGCCTGTCCATCCGCCACGTGGGGCCGACCGCGGCGCAGGCGATCGCGCGGCAGTTCGGGTCGATGCAGGCCCTGGCCGACGCCGCCGAGCAGGCCCGGGAGCTGACCGAGGCCGCCGGGGTGGAGATCACCTCCGACGGCACCGCCGATGACCCGGCCGACGGCGAGGGCCCCGAGTCGGACCACCGCATCGCCGGCGCGGAGAGCGCCCGGGCCAAGGCCGTCGCGGAGGCACTGGCCCCGATCGCGAGCGGCGACGGCGTCGGGCCGACGATCGCCGCCGCCGTGCGGGACTGGTTCAGCGTCGACTGGCACCGCGAGGTCGTGACCAAGTGGAGCGCGGCCGGGGTGCGGATGGTCGACGAGGTCGACGAGTCGGTCCCGCGCACGCTGGAGGGCATGTCGATCGTGATCACCGGCTCGATGGAGGGGTTCTCCCGGGACGAGGCCAAGGAAGCGATCATGGCGCGCGGCGGCCGGGCCGCCGGTTCGGTGTCGAAGAAGACGGCGTTCGTGGTGGCCGGGGAGGCCCCGGGCTCGAAGTACGACAAGGCCGTCGAGCTCTCGGTTCCGGTGCTCGACGAGGACGGCTTCCGGATCCTGCTGGACCAGGGCCCCGGCGCGGCCCGGGAGAGGGCGGCCGTGACCTGACGCCGCCCGGCAACCTGCCGAACGAGCGTGACATTCGTAGCGGTCTACGCCACGAACGTCACGCTCGTTCGGTGATGCTGGGCTCCTGCTGGGCCTCGTCCGTGTAGCGGTGGCGCGGCCGGTGGGCGTCTCGTCCGGGAGGCGATTAGTCTCGGCGGGGTCGTGCCGCTCGACGGACGCGACGTCCTCGCGATCGGAAGGATGTCCTCGGTGCTGCAGGCGGTGCTCAACGGGTCTCGCCCGGCGGACGCGCATCCCGCGCTGCCGGTGCTGTCCCGGCACCTCGCCCGGGACGCCCGGGCGGTGGCCCGCCTCGGCGTGAGCTCGGTGCACGTGCACCCGCGCGACGAGACCGGCGCCGAGACGATCGACCCCGCGCACGTCGGCGACGTGGTGGCGCTGATCCGGCAGGAGGCCCCCGGCATCGAGGTCGGGGTGACCACCGGCCGTTGGATCCAACCCGATCCGGCCCGCCGGGTCGAGACCGTCCTGACCTGGGGCCGGCTCGGCGAGGGCAAACCCGACGTCTGTTCGGTCAACGTGCACGAGCGTGGCTGGACCGACGTCTGTGCCGCCGCCGCGTCGGTCGGCATCGACGTCGAGCTCGGCGTCTGGACCAGCGGCGACGCGGTCACGCTCCGGCAGAACGGGCTTCCTCCGGGCACCCGGCGCGTGCTGGCCGAGTCCACCGTGACCGACCCGGAGACCGCCGTCGCGGAGGGCATCCGGATCCTGCGTGCGCTCGGTCAGCCCCCGGTGCCGGTACTGCTGCACGGCGAGGAGGAGGGCGCCTGGCCGGTCCTCGAGTACGCGACCCGGGTCAAGATCGACACCCGGATCGGCTTCGAGGACGTCCTGGTCCGCCCGGACGGGTGGCTCGCCACCGGCAACGACGACCTCGTCCGCACCGCCCTCTCCATCCGCGTCTGAGGCCCCCGCTCCGCGGGCGGGCTGGGCTGGCCAGGGCGGGGCTCGTCGCGACCGTCAGGCGTCGAGGACAGTGGCGACGATGCCGGCGAGGTGGGACAGGCGGGCCAGCTCGGAGGGGCGGAAGATCGGGCCGCCGGGGCGGCCGACGACCAGCGTCTTCGGCGGGGTGCCGGTGCCGAAGGGGGCGGCGGCGAGCTCGGTGTCCAGCGCACGCCACGGGTCGGGGACCCAGTGCCGTTCGTCCAGGGCGATCGCGGCGGCGAGCGGGAGCCACGACAGGTCTCCGGCCCGGGTCTCGGGGGCGGCGGCACTCTCCGCGATCCGGTAGGACCGGCCCTTCTCACTCACCGCGACCAGGGCCCACCCGGCCCGGAACAGGCGCGGGACCTCGGCGGCGAGCCGCTCCAGCCCCTTCGACGGCGCACCCGCGATCTCGTCGACCAGCTCCAGCTCACGGTGCGTGTCGAGGTGCCCGGAGTGCGGGCGGACCGACTCCACGGAGACGCCGGGCACGGACTCGGCCGCTGTGATCAGGACGTCCGGGGGCCGGCCCGAGGGCAGCTCCACGGCCAGGTCGTCGATCGCCTGTCCGTCACCGCGCTCGACGACGTCCACGCTGAGGATGTCGGCTCCCGCACCGCCCAGTGCGGAGGCGACCGCGCCGAGGTTTCCGGGCTTGTCCGGGAGGATCACCCGGAGCAGGAACGACACGTGCGGGGTCCTCTCCTCGACTCGGCCGGTATCGCGGCAGCACCGACCCCCGGCTCCCGGCCGACGCGGCCGGGTCCGAGCGCTGATCCTGCCAGCCGCCGGGCCGGCAACCATCATCCCCGTGCTCGTTCGCCTACGCCCCGTGCCCGCGTCACGGCTCCGCGACGCGCGTCGGACGGCCGGACGGGCGTGGCGCCGGGGAGCGGAGACGGCCAGGTGTCGGGGTGTCGGGGTAGCGGAGACGGCCAGGCGTGG
>JAKDNL010000886.1 GCA_030451825.1 Pseudonocardia sp.
CGTGTCCGCGGGGGCAGCGCGTCGGCCACAGCGGCGCGGGTGTCGCCGATGGTCAACGAGTCGAACCTATCGGTGGGCAGCACCGATGTCGCGACGTCCGCGGCGCGATAGGTCACTACCAGCAGGACCGACACCGCGATCACCGCTGCGGTCCCGCGCACGGCGGTGCTCCGCGAGCGCCGCACGTCGCTCAGCGCGAGCCAGTGGGCGCGGTCGACCTGTGTCGGCCCTGCCTGGGCGGGGTGATGAATCGGCATGCGGACGGCGAGGAGATAGTCGTCGTGGAAACGACCGTGCTCGAGTGTGCCGCCGAGCGTGTCCACGTCCTGGCGTAGAGCGCTGAGCCCTCGCCCTGAGCCCGGTACCGGGTGCTGGTTCGCGCCGCGGCTGCGCACGACGACCACGATCTGCGCGGCCCATCGGGCGAGCGACACCTCGACCAGCCCGCAGCCCCCGTGCTTGACCGCGTTGGTCAGACCTTCGCGCACCACCCGCACCACCAGGGCGGCGATCGTGGGTGCGGTCCCGTCGAGTAGCGGCGACGGATCGGCAGGGACCAGAGCGACGTCGCTGCCGTCGGCCCGCAGGCCCGTGACCAGTTCCTCGAGTTCGGCTCCTGCAGGCGTGGCCGTCGGGGTGGCGTCGATCGCGGTCACCGCCTCCGCGAGGTGTTCGGCTGCGATGCTGACCTGTTCGCGGGCGTGCGCGATCGCGCGCTGCGCCTGCGTGGGCAGGGCGGTGTCGAGTTCGAGCCCGCCAAGGGTGAGCGCGGCGCGTGCGAGGTCGTGGCCGACAAGGTCGTGCATCTGGGCAGCGAGCCGGGCGCGTTCCCGTCGGCGGGCGTCGTCCTCGGCCTCCCGGGCCTGGTCTTCCCACCGTGCTGCCGCCCGCCACCCCGCCTGTCCGAGTGCGGCGCGTGCGCGCAGCCAACGCCCCACCAACCATGGGCTCCACAGCAGAACCCCGAGTCCGATGAAGGCGGCGGTCGCCGAGTCCAGGCCGCCGGTCACGAGCAGCACGACCATCGCCGAGGCCGGGGGAACTACGGCTGGCAGCCACAGGGTCTGTCGGCGGCCCCACCGTCCGGCTACGCCCGCGGCGACCAGCACAGCCGGCGCCAGGAGCACGAGCACGATGACGCCGTCCCGGTCGGCCGCCAGCAGGTAGGCGATCACCCACAGCGTCGCCGCGATCAGCATGCCGGAGCTGAGCGCGAGCGTCCCGCGGCCGGTCACCGGTCCGGCCCGCGCCTGGGCGGCCGGGCGGTACCGAGCAGCGACACGGCTCGTCGTCGCGCCCGTAGGCGCTCGAGCGGCCGGGGCGCGAGCCGATCGAACACGAGGATGACCACGACCGCCACGATGCCACCGAGCATGGCGCCGGCCGCGACGTCGTGTGGAAAATGCGCACCGGCCAGCACCCGCGACACTGCGGCGCACGGCCCGGCGACCAGCACGACCGCGGTCGCTATCGGTGCGCCGATCCGCCAAGCGGCCACCGCGACCGCGACCGTCAGCGCCCCAGCGATCGCGGCGTGGTTGCTGGGTAACGACCAGTCACCCGGTGCTGCGCAGACCGCCCAACCAGGGAACGACGGAAGCAGGCGACACGGGCGATCCACCTGCAGCGCCTGTTTAAGAACCTCGCTCGCACCCCACGCGAGCCCGGCCCCCGCCGGCACGGCCAGGACCACCGCCATCACCTTGGCGTCGGCGCCGCGCGCGAGAACCCACACCCGCAGCCACACGACGAGCACCAAAAGAAGCAACAGCTCCCCGGCGAGCTCGATCACCGACCCGCCCCACAACGGCAGCGGACCGAGGACGGCAAGCAGATCAGCGAGCAGCTGCGCGCTCACGTCGGGCACATCCGGAATCGACACCATGCCAGCGAGCGTCGTCAGCAGCGGGGGCGGCCGGATCCGACGATCGGCAAGAACCACCCCCGACGATCGGGA
>JAKDNL010000887.1 GCA_030451825.1 Pseudonocardia sp.
CCGTGGACTCGACCCGCAGCGAGAGCCGGACCGCATCGGTGGCCACGTGCTCCGGACCGGTCCGCCCGACCCGGACAAGATCCTTGCCGGCGTAGGCGCCGTGGTCGTCCCCGGAGCGGGGCAGGGTGTCGGCGACGGCGTCGCAGAACGCGCGCAGGCGGGCCTGCCGGTCCGCGTCGGCGCCGGACAGCCGGCGCAGCCGGTCCTCGTCGGCGGGGTCCGGTGCCGCCGCCCAGGCGTCGTAGCCTGCGGGGGAGACGGTGGCGGTGATCGCGCCGCGGGCGACGAGGTCCAGGGACAGCGCGGTGACCGCGCCCCAGACGTCCTCGCGGGCGCGCAGCAGCGGCAGGGCGTCGCCCAGGGCGACCGGGGAGTCGTCGAGGAGCAGCTCGGAGATCCGGGGCGGGTCGTGCGGGGTGAAGGTGACCTCGGGGTCGTGGTCGGGGCGGGTCGTGTCCGGCGGGCCGGAACGGCTCATGAGCCCCTCGGTGGTTTCGGGAGCAGCGCTCAACTTTGAACCGACGGCCTTCCGCGCCTATTCCCCGGCCGGTTCCCCAACCTTGTTCCCAGTCTCGTCCGCAGCCTCGTCCCCGGTCCCTGACCTCTCGTCGACCAGGCGCCGCCAGCTCCCCGGCGGACCCGGCGACCCCGGCTCGCCGTCCATCGCGTACTCGCCGGCCTCGAGGCGCCCGATCAGGCCGCGCGCCCACGCCGCGCCGCCGGTCGCGTCGCTGGCCCACAGTCCGAACAGCTCGCGAACGTGGGGCGGCCAGTCCCACCCGTCGCGCCGCTCGCGGGCCGCACGTTGCGCGGCCTCGCAGGCGGTGAGTCGTTCGCGCAGCAGGGCGACCGCCTCCGCGCGGGGCAGCGAGGGCAGGAACGCCAGCGCCGCGCCGAGCTGGTCGGTGTGCCGGTCCGGTACCCGCAGCGCCGTGCGCAGCAGCCGCCCGAACTCCGCCTCGCCGCGTTCGGTGAGCTCGTACTCGGTCCGGCCGCGCAAGCCGACGTGGCCGAGCAGCGAGCCGGAGCGGGTCAGTGCGGAGAGCGCGTGATAGATCGACCCCCACTTGACGTTGGCCCACCGGTCCGCCTCCCAGCCCAGCAGGTCGGTGCCGATCCGGTAGCCGTGCGCCCGGCCGTACCCACGCACGACCCCGAGGACGAGCAGGCGGGTGGCGGACACCTGATCAGACTAGTTCTCCGGTGCGCTACCCCGCGGCGTCTGGGATGCCCGACCTGCCGGTCCGGGCTACGGGCACCGGCGGCCGACCCACGTCACCTCAAGGTGGTCGTCCGCCCGGGCGACCGAGCCTGACCGCCACCGCCATCCCTCCGGGAGGGCCTGATCCATCCGAGGACGCATGGACATCAGCGGAAGTGCACCGGGATGGCGCTGATCAGCCTGATCGCGGCTCGGATGGCCCCGGAGACCGTGGACCGTGACCTCCTCGACCCGGCCGACGCCGGTGACTCCTGGCGGACGTCGGTCGCGAGAGGACCCCTCGGGACCTCATAGTGAGCGAGGGGACCTCTCGGGACCTCAGGCTGGTGCGGATCCGGCGACGCCCACGACGGCGGACACGACCTGCTGCGGCAGGTTCTCGACAAGCATGGCGCGATCCTTCCCTTCAGGCCGCTCCCGTGCCGGGGCCCGTCATCTGATGCCCACCGTGGGCTGATGGTCAGGCCCTCCGGTGCTCGCGCGGGACCCGGCGATGTCGCAGTACGCGCCCTCCTCGCCCGGCGACACGGCCTGGGAGGGCCGGGACGCGCGCAACAGCGTCGCCGAGAGCACGGCGCGGGCGACGGCGCCGTTCACCCCGGAGGCGACGCCGGCGTGCCGGTCGTCCACGGGCGTCGAGCACGACGGTGCCGACGCGCACCCGGCACGTCGCCGCACACCCGGCACGTCGCCGCGCACCCGGCACGTCGCCGCGCACCCGGCACGTCGCCGC
>JAKDNL010000276.1 GCA_030451825.1 Pseudonocardia sp.
GCCACCTGGGGGGGGGCGGGCGGGACCGGGCAGCCGGTCACCTCCGGCATCCCCGAGGTGATGAACCCGGCGCTCGTCGCACCGATGGCGGGCCTGCTCGCCCACGAGAAGTGCCCGGTGACCGGCGAGATCCTCGCGGCGGGCGCCGGCCGGTTCAACCGGATCTTCCTGGGCGTCACGCCGGGCTACCTGGTCGCCGACGGCGAGCCGACGATCGAGGAGGTTGCCGCCCACTTCGACGAGGTGACCGACGAGAAGAACTACACGGTGCCGGCCGACCTCGGCGACTTCACCGGCTCGTTCATGGCGCACGTGCGCCTCGGGAAGTGAGCAACGGCCCGACCCGGTCCGGGACCGACCGGTCCGCACGATCCACTCGAGGAAGAGGGAACAGGACATGACGTTCGAGGGCAGGAACGCCGTCGTCACCGGCGGGGGTAGCGGTATCGGGCGCGCGTGCGCGATCGTGCTGGCGAGCAAGGGCGCGACCGTCGCCGTGTGGGACCTCAACGGCGCCGGCGCCGAGGAGACCCTCGGGATGATCCGCGAGGCCGGCGGAAAGGGAATCGCCGTGCAGGGCGACAGCGCCGAGGCCGGCGCCGTGGCCGACGCGGCCGAGCGGACCCACGCGGAGGTGGGCCCGGTGACGATCCTGGTGAACAACGCGGGGATCACCAAGTACCGGGCCTTCGTCGACCTCACCGAGGACGACTGGGACGAGACCCTGCAGATCGACCTCAAGGGGCCGTTCCTCGTCACCAAGGCGATCATCGGCGACATGCTCGAGGCCGGCTGGGGACGGATCGTCAACATCTCGTCGTCGTCGACGCAGAGCGGGTCGCCGAACATGGCGCACTACATCGCCGCGAAGGGTGGGGTCATCGGCTTCACCAAAGCGCTGGCGACCGAGTTCGCGGACAAGGGGATCACGGCGAACAACGTGCCCCCGGGGTTCGTGGACACCCCGCTGATGCGGCGCAACATCAGCGACCCGGCGGCGGTGGCGGCGCGGATGCCGATGAAGCGCTCCGGGCAGCCCGAGGACATCGCCCACGCGGTGGCCTACCTGGCCTCGGACGAGGCGGCCTACGTCACCGGCCACACCCTCAGCGTCAACGGCGGGCGCTTCTTCAACTGACGGACGACGGCGCCGCGGCAGCGCTGTCCGGGTCTGCCAGCCAGGCCAGGAGGTTGCCCCGCGACCAGCAGCGGCCGACGGCCTCGGCGCGCAGGGCCGACCGGTCGAACACCGCCAGGCCGATGATGCTGTGGCCGGAGGCGCGGCGATCGCCGAATGTCGGTATCGACGGCGCGACGCCGACCCCCTCCGCCGACACCCACGCCACCGTCCGGCCGGTCGCCGCCTCGTCGAGGCGGTGCAGGAAGCGCAGGCGGCTCTCGAGCGGGAGGTGCGACAGTGCCCACGTCGTGGTGACGACCGGCAGGGCGTCCGCGGGCACCCGGGCGATGGCGTCGGGCAGCATCTCAACGGCATCGCCCTGCAGCAGCAGCGGAGGGGCCGTCGCCGCCAGGGCCAACTCCGCGTCGAGCCTCGCGGCCCGCTCCGGCTGATCCGGGCGGAGGCAGGCGCGCAACCATCGGGCGTCATCGGCGTCGGTCACGTCGACCGGATCGAGGTCGATGCCGACCCGGGCGACGACCTCGGGCATCGCCCGCGTCGGGACGGGCCGGTCACCCACGATCGACGACGACAGTTGCACGGCAGACGAGGGGTCGCCCAGCGACTGCCCGTTGCCGTACGTGATGCCGACGCGATCGACGGTGAGGTTGAGCCCGGCCGAACAGCCCACGTCGATCAACCCGACCGCAGTCGCGCCGGCCCGGCGCGCCGCCTCGGTGATGGCCGGATACAGCACGGCGCCGCGTCCGGTCTCGTTCGCCCGCGTCCGCCGGCGCACCGCGATGGCCACGACCGAGTCGGTCATCGACAGCAACGTGTCGATCGCCGCGGCGGCGGCAGCGTCGCCGTCCGCAGCGCCGTAGGCCGCGGCCAGCGCCGGGGCGCGTCCGGCCAGGGCGAGGTCGTGCAGCGCGGCGAGGACCACCGTGGGGTGCCGCTTGCGTGCCGGCACCGTCTCGATGGCGCGCAGCGCCTCGTCGGACTCGCCCAGGGCGACGGCGACGCGCTCGTAGAGCGGCGACGTCCCGGCGGCGTCGACCTCACCGAAGCGCCGGTACACCTGGGCGAGCGTGCGGGCCCTACCCACGGGGACGGGCGGGCAGGATGACCGGTTTGATCTCGTCCATGCGGCGCATCGCGGCCATGGCGTCGGCGATCCCGTCGAGGCCGTAGGTGTTGCCGAGCAGCTTGTCCCAGTCGAACCGGGTCCGGTAACGGTCCAGGAGCTGCATCGCGGTGTGGTAGTCGCCGATCTCGCCGCTCATCGAGCCACGCAGGGAGATGCCGCGCGACACGAGCGTGGCCACGTGCACGGGCTGCGGTTCGCCGCCGAGTGTGCCCATCACGACGTACCGGCCGTTGCGCGCCATCATCTTCACGCCTTCGGTCACCACACCCGGTGCACCGGCGAGTTCGAAGGCGACCGAGGCGCCGCGGCCCGTGATGTCGAGGACCTCGTCAATCCGCCCCGCGGGGTCGGCCTCGGGATCGACGAGCACGGTGTGCGTCGCGCCCCATTCGCGGGCCACTGCGAGCCGGTCCTCCGGTCCGCCGACGACGACGAGGCGGCGCGGCTCGTGCAGGGACAGCAGTGCGGTGGCGAACAGCCCGAGCGGTCCGGCGCCCTGCACGACCACGGTGTCGGCGGAGTCGATCGGCCCCGCGATCGACAGCGCCCGCACCACCGTCCGCAGTGCACAGCTGCCCGCCGATGCCCACCCGGACGTCACGCCATCGGGAACCCTGATCCGCCCGGCGGCGGGCCGGACGATGCCGTACTCCGCGAACGAGCCCGTGAAGTGCGGCGGAACAGAGCAGTCGTTGAGGTAGCCGATGTAGCGCTTCGAGCAGAGCACAGGCTCGCGTTCGACCGTGCACTCGTGGCAGCGTCCGCACGGCGTGTGCGCCCAGACCACGCGGTCGCCGACCTCGAGCTTCTGGCCGACGCTGTCGAGGTCCGCGCCCTTGCCGATCTCGATGATCCGGCCGGTCATCTCGTGGCCGAGGATCAGCGGCAGCGTGATCGGCAGCGTCGCCGCGAGGTGCCCCTGCCAGGCGTGCACGTCCGAGCCGCACACGGTCGCGCATTCGATCTCCACGACCAGCCCGCCGGGTTCCGCGTCGGGACGCGGGAACTCCTTGACCTCGAAGTCGGCGCCGTAGTCGCGAAGCACCGCCGCGCGTCCGCTTCGCTGTGCCGGTTCCGTCGTCGTGTCCATGCTCATGCCTCCCGGCGTGCTCCGACGAGCACGAACAGCATCTCGACTGTTTCGGTGGTTCGGTTCGTCCAGCTGTGGGCGGTGCCGTTCTGCACGATCGTGTCGTCCGCGCGCAGCACGTGTTCGCTGCCGTCGGTCAGGCCGAGCACGACCTCGCCCGACAGCACGATCGCCAGGTCGGTGGTGTTCGAGGTGTGGATGCCCGGCTGGTCGTCCCGGTAGGTCTCGAGCAGGCCGGGAAAGCTCCGACGCGCATGGGCCTGTGCCTCGTCGGAGGACGCGTCGGCCGGGACCGGGGTGCCCGCCGGCGGAAGGGTGAAGGACACGAAGCGGACGCCGTCGGGCGGTGGGAAGTGGTCCCGCCATGCCGATTCCGTACGGTCGTCGGGATAGGTCCGGGTCTCGTCGGAGCCCCACAGGTAGAGCATCTCGACGCCCGGCAGTCCCGGAGAGGTGCGGGGCGCCACGGTCGTGTCGCCGACGACGGTCGAGGTGCCGTCGTCAGCGTGTCCGGTGACGATCCTTCGACGGTCTGGCATTCGTCGTCTCCTTGTCCCTCGTTGGACGCGGCCCCTCGTTGGACGCGTTCGACCGTAGGCCGGCCCGGAGCGCGTGTGCACGGCCCAATTTGCAACTATTCTTGCTTCTGGTACATCAATGGGGGGTGTCCGGTGGTCCCGGATCTCGATGTGAGCATTCGCGATCTCCGGCTGGTGCTCGAAGTGGCCGAACGGCGAAGCTTCACCGAGGCCGCCGAGGCCGTGCACCTGTCGCAGAGCGCGCTGAGTCGTGCGGTCAATGACGCGGAGCGCAGGCTCGGTGCCCGGCTGTTCAGCCGGACCACGCGCTCTGTCACGCCCACGCCGGTCGGTGAGGAGTTCGTGCGAACCGCGCGGGCGATCCTGGCGCACCATGAGCGGCGCCTTCGCGAGTTCGCGTTGTTCCGTGACGGGCTCGGCGGCGTCGTGCGCGGCGCGACACTGCCGTCGGTGGCCGCGACCCTGCTCCCGGCCTTGGTCGCGGCGCTGAAGCGCGACGCGCCGGGCGTCGTGGTCGACATCGACGACACACTGGCGCACGACGCGATCGACCAGCTGCTCGCGGGCCGCGTGGACTTCGCGATCACGGTCGCCGACGGGGTGCCGGACGGCGTCGAGTTCACCCGCTGGTCAGCGACCGGTTCCAGGTCGTCTTCCGCACGGACCACCCGTTCCACGGCCGAGAGACCGTTCGCTGGCAGGAGCTCGCCGCCGAGCCGGTGGTCAGGTTCGGACACGCGAGCAGCATCCGCTCGCTGACCGATGCCACGTTCGCGCGGCTCGGCGTGGCGCCGGGACAGGCCGTCGAGGCGCAGAACATCGCGGTGATAGCCGGGCTCGTCGCGGCCGGAATAGGGGTCGCTGCGATCCCGTCGCTGGTACTGCCCCTGATGACGTTCGCGCAGCTGGAAGCCGCCGAGCTCGTTGAGCCCACCGTCGACAGGACCCTGGGCCTCGTGTCGGTGCCCGACCGCCCGGTCTCGCCGGCCGCGGAGCAGTTCATCGGCACGGTCACCACGCTGGGCCACGATGTCTCGGGGTGGCCGAAGGGCGTGCACACGCCGCGTTGAGGTCGTCGGGATCAGCGCGCCGGTCATGCGATGTCGACCATCGTTGGCCTCCATGAGGGTCGGTGACTGACTCGAGGTGTCAGTGCTTGTCGGACAAGGCCGGCACGTCGGCGAGCACCTCGTCGGTGTGTTCGCCGAGTGCGGGAGCGCGTCCGAGGCGGCGGGTCCCGTTGGCGCCGAGTGCCGAGCGGGCGACGAGAACGCCCTGGTCGTCCTCGACCAGGCCGAGTGCGGTGGCCTGGTCGCTGCGGGCCGCCTCGCCGACGTCGCGGACGCGTGCCGCGAGAACCCGGTGCGCGCGCAACCGGTCGATCGCGTCGGCCACGTCCATCCCGGCCAACGCCCGCTCGATCACCTCTTCCAGCGCCGACCGGTTTGCGACCCGGCCCGCGTTGCCGGCCCATTCGGGCGGGGACAGCTCGTCGGAGAGGTCGAGTGCCGTCGCCAGCCGGACGAACATGGCGTCGTTCGTCGCTCCGAGGACGATGTGCCCGTCCCGCGCGGGAAAGGCGCGATAGGGAACGATCGACGGGTGGGCGCTTCCCCAGGCGTGCGGCGCACCGCCGCCCGCCGACTCGCCGGCGATGACCGTTCCCATCGCACTGATCGCCGTCGCGTACAACGAGACTTCGACGTGCCGTCCCCGGCCGGTGCGGGTGCGTTCGAGCAGGGCGGCGAGCAGGCCGTTGACCGCGGAGAGGCCGGTCGCGATGTCCACCATGGCGACGCCGAAACGCACCGGCTCACCGTCGGGAAGGCCGGTGATGCTCATCAGCCCGGACTCCGCCTCGATGACGACCTCGGTGCCGGCGTCGGATGCCATCGGACCGGCCGAGCCGAATCCCGTGATCGAGGCGTAGACCACCTGTGGCGCCAGCTCGGCCACGCGGTCGGGACCGATACCGAGCTTGTCCGTCACCCCGGGGCGGAAGTTCTCGACGATCACGTCGCAGTCGGCGATGAGCCTCTCGGCGGCGGCGAGGGAGTCGCGGTCGGCGAGGTCGAGGACGACGCTGCGCTTGCCGCGGTTGATCGCGTGGAAATAGGCGCTCGACTCGTCGACGAAGGGTGGCCCCCAGGCGCGGGTCTCGTCGCCGGCGCCCGGCATCTCCACCTTGATCACGTCCGCGCCGAGCTCGGCGAGCTGCATCGTCGCGTACGGGCCGGCGAGCACCCTGGTGAAGTCGAGCACCCGGATGCCGTCGAGCGGCCGGAAATCGGGCGCGGTCATGTCGCTCCGGAACGGCGGGTCATCGGGGACTCCCTCTCGGCGGTGCTCGTCGAGCGACACGTTAAGAGGGTGGGTCGATACTCCGCACACCTGAATACGCATCCACTGATGAGCGGAGCGCATAAAACTAGCCGCTGTGCTGAACGGTGCGGCACACCTTCTCCAGATTCAGCGTCCCGCCGAGGATGCGGCGGAACTTGCCGACTTCCTGAAGCGCCATCCAGTTGGCGGGTAAGGGTGGGAATGCCGGACTCGGGCGAACTCAGCGGCGGCGCGTGCCGCGCCGAGCCGGAGGGTGCCGGGCGGCGCCCTTCTTCGAGGGGGCGGGTGTCCCCGGTGCCGGGGTTCCCTCCCGGCGAGGAGTGCGGGAGCTGTTGACCGTGCGCCCGCGGACGATCCCGATGAACTCCTCCATTAGGTCGGTGTTCTCCGCGTCCGGCCAGGCGAGGGCCACCCCCGACCCCGGCGCGTCGGCCAGCGGTCGGTAGGTGAGGTCCCGGCGGTGGTGCAGGCGGGCCAGCGACTGGGGGAGGACCAGCAGGCCGACGCCCGCGGCGACGAGGTCGATCGCCTCGGCCGTCGTGGCGGGGGCGAACGCCGCCGCCCGTCCCGGTCGGTCACCGGGCCAGGCGAGTGTGTCGTCCTGCGGACGGAGGACGATCTCGTCGGCCAGGTCCGCGACCGATGCCTCCTCGGCTGCGGTGAGCAGGTGCTCCTTCGGGACGACGGCCACGGTGGTCTCGGTATAGAGCGGGATCGCGTGCAGCCCGGTCCGGTCGATCGGCAGCCGGACCACACCAGCATCCACCGCTCCGGTCCGGATCAGCTCCACCGCCTCGTCCGTGGTCGCCGTGACCAGCTCCAGGGGGACTCCGGGACGGCGCTCGGCCCAGATACGCGCCCACTTGCCCGGCGTGACGCCCGGGACGTAGCCGAGCCGGAAGGACACGGTGTCGCGGGGCTCGGTCACCGGCCCAGGCTATCGGCCGGTCCGGGCCCGATATCCTGGGCATATGACGCGGCAGAGGTCGACCCAGACGATGAAACCCGCGACGGCGGCGAAGAAACTCGGCGTGCACCTCGATGCGACGCCCGATGAGTTCCGGGACGGGGTGGTCTCGCGCGACGAGCTCGACGCCATGCAGGCCGATCCGCCCGAGTGGCTGCGCGAGCTGCGGCGCAACGGCCCGCATCCCCGCCCGGTCGTCGCGGACCGACTCGGGGTGTCGATTTCCGGTCTGGCCCGTGCCGAGATCACCGAGCCGCTGACCACCGCCCAGATCGCGGCGTTGAAGGAGGAGCAGCCGGAGTGGCTGCGCCGCGAGCGCAATACCCGGGCCGAGGCTCAGCGCGAGGAGGCCCGGCTGCAGGCCGAGCGGTCCCGGCCCCCGCAATAGCCCTCCACCCCGGTAGTTCCGCGCCCGGGCATGCTCGAGCCATCGCGATTACCGTTGCGGTATGACATGGTCATCGTACGGAACGTACGTGCTGATCTCTGTCGGTCTGGTGCTCGCTCCTGGTCCAGACACCTTCGTCGTTCTCCGTGCGGCACTGACCGGGGGTCGTGCTCATGGCGTCCTCAGCGCAACCGGCGTCTTCACGGCGAGCGCCCTGCAGGGTATGGCAGCTGCATTCGGCCTGTGGATTCTGATCGCGCAGTCACAGGCTGCATTCAATATTCTGCGGTGGGCAGGCGTTGCCTATCTGCTCTTCCTCGGTGTCCGAGCGCTGCACTCGGCCGTGCGAGCGAAATACGAATCGGCGGTGATGCCACTGCTCGATCAGCAACGTAGCCGCACATTCGCGACCGGGTTCCTCTGCAATATCACCAACCCGAAAATCCTTGTCATGTACCTCTCTGTGCTGCCGCAATTCCTGGATCCGAGTCAGGCGACTGCATTCGACGCCCTGCTTCTGGCGCTGACCGTCGCGGTCGTGGGGACGTGTTGGCTGATCGGGCTCGCGCTGGCTGTTCAGAAGGCCCGACGGTGGATGCCGAGCCGCCGGGCACGCCGCAGTCTCGATGCCACGGCTGGAGTCGCGTTCGTCGGCTTCGGCGGAGCTCTCGCGCTGAGCGACTAGAACCGGAACGAGGCTCCGACAGATTTGCAGAGGGCTGTCAAGCCGGCTCTGACATGCCGGCGGAGTCGCGGCTTCCCGGCTGCGTCCGTGCATCCGACGGAGAGAGTGTCAGCAGTGCAGCCGCCGCAATTGCACCGACGGAAGTGTATACGAGAAAGCGCCACATGCGCATGAGTGCTCCATCCTATTCGAGAACTCTGATTAGAACATGTCGAGCTCCATAAAGTACAAGATCCTCGCTCGTTCGAGCGAACCTGTCTGGACGACGATCCGGACGTCTGTAAGACCGCTTCAATCAAACGGCTTCAATATTCGATAGTTCGGCCTCCTTCGGTAAGTGCAGCCAAG
>JAKDNL010000277.1 GCA_030451825.1 Pseudonocardia sp.
TCGGCCTGATCGACGACGTGGACCGCAACCGGTTCACGATCCTGCGCTCGCTGACCCTGCTGCGCCAGCTCAGCCTGCACCCCGGGCTGATCGAGCCGGAGCACGCCGGCCTCGGCTCGGTCAAGATCGACACGCTGCTGGAGCAGCTCCAGGAGGTCGTCGACGGCGGGCACCGCGCCCTGGTGTTCAGCCAGTTCACCGGCTTCCTCGGCCAGGTCCGCGAACGCCTGGACGCCGACGGTGTGCCCTACGCCTATCTTGACGGCACCACCCGCAACCGCGCCGCGGTGGTGCGCCGGTTCACCGACGGCACGGTCCCGGTGTTCCTGATCAGCCTCAAGGCCGGCGGGTTCGGCCTGAACCTGACCCAGGCCGACTACTGCTTCCTGCTCGACCCGTGGTGGAACCCGGCCACCGAGAACCAGGCCGTCGACCGCGCGCACCGGATCGGGCAGACCCGCAACGTCATGGTGTACCGGTTGATCGCCCGGGACACGATCGAGGAGAAGGTCGTCGCGCTGGCCGACCGCAAGGCCGAGCTGTTCCGGGGGGTGATGGACGAGGGCGAGGCATTCGGCTCCACCCTCGACGCCGATGACATCCGCGCTCTCCTGGGCTGAGCTGGGCCGGTCGCCGGAACGATCGCAGTAGCAACCGATCCGGCACGGAATCCGCCCGAACGCCCACGGCACGGACCGGTCTCCGGTCACCCTGACCGGCATGACCACACCGAAGATCAACGACATGCCGATCCTGCGCACCGACGCCGACCTCCTCGACCGCGTGCGCCTGCTGATCGGCCCTGCCGCTCGCGACCGGCAGCTGTGGATCGTGTTCATCGACGGCGACGGACGCCAGGTGCCGGTGATGATGCCGATCTCGGACATGCCCGAGCGTCCCGAACCGGGCACGACCGCCGGGCTCACGACGGTCCTGGGCGGCCTGCGCCCCGACCTGGTGACCGCCGACGGCGAAGGCTCGGTCGCCCTGGTCCTGGAGCGCCACGGCCCGGACCACGTGCTGCCCCGGGACCGGGACTGGGCCGAGGCGCTGACCCGCGCCGGTGCCGACGGCGAGGTGGCACTGCGCGGTCTGTTCCTCAGCACACCGGGCGGGGTGCAGCAGCTGTGATGACGGCCGAGCCCCGCCTGGCCGGCAGGATCCCGGGTCCGGGACGGGTGAGTCCCGCCGGCGGCGGGGAGGTCAGGTCGTCAGCTCGCCGTACATCTCGCCCAGCGGGTCGGAGATGAACTCGATCCGCGCACCGTCCGGGTCCTGGGTGTAGATCGAGGACTCGGAGTGCACGAAGTACTCGATCTTCCGCTGGTCGAGGCGTTCCCTGATCTCGCGCCACTGCTGGTCGGGGACCGAGATCGCGATGTGGTGCAGGCCGCCGAGCACCTCCGTGTACGGAGCCGGCCCGACACCGGGCAGGTCGAAGAAGGCCAGGCAGTTGCCGTTGCCGACGTCGAAGAAGAAGTGCGTCGAGCCGGCCAGGTCGCGGTTCTCGAACAGCACCGTGACCGGGAAGCCGGCCACGTTCTGGTACCAGTCGACGGTCGTCTCCACATCGGAGCAGATCAGCGCCGTGTGGTGGATCCCCCGTCCGGTGCTGGCCGGGCGGTGGTCGTGCGAGAACAGGAACTCCTCGCGGATCCGGTCCCGGGCCTCGCCCAGGTTCCTGCGCTCGTCCTCGGTGATCAGCGACGCCTTGTCGGACACGGGTCGCTCCTCTCGTCTCGTCGGCGGTGGGTCGTGCCGGGTGAGGGGACGGATCTCGGCGCTCAGCCGCCGATCGTCGCGTGCATCTCCCAGACCAGGATCTCGGAGGACTCGGTCGCGGTCACCCTCTGTCCCCCGGTTGCGGTGAACCGGACGGCGTCACCCGTGCCCAGCGTCCCCGCGCCCTCCAGCACGACCTCGCCGCGCGGGACGAACAGATGCAGGAACGGCGCCTCCGGCAGCTCGACGTGCCGGCCCGGTTGCAGCCGGGCGGCGTGCAGCGCCGCATGGCGGTTGGCGATCCGGATCGCCGTGTCGCCGTCGTGGCGCTGCATCCCGGACGCGACCGGGACCAGCCCGCCGGAGAGCAGCTCGTCGTCGATCTCGCGCTGCTCGTAGCCGGGGGTGACGCCACCGGAGTCGGGCAGGACCCACATCTGCACGAAGTGCACCGGGTCGGAGTGCGTGTCGCCGCCGTGGAGCCGCCAGGAGTCGTTGCGCTCCGAGTGCAGGATCCCGGTGCCGGCGCTCATCCGCTGGGCCAGCCCGGGGTAGATGACACCGGAGTGCCCCGTCGAGTCCTGGTGCACCAGCGAGCCCTGCAGTACCCAGGTGACGATCTCCATGTCGCGGTGCGGGTGGGTGTCGAACCCCTGACCGGCCGTGACGACGTCGTCGTTGTTGACCATCAGCAGCCCGTGGTGGGTGTTGGCCGGGTCGTAGTGCCCGCCGAAGGAGAACGAGTGGTGCGAGTCCAGCCACCCGATCGCCGTCGCGAAGCGGTCGGCCGCGCGGCGGACGTCGACCCGGGGGGCGAGCGTCGTCTCGGTCATGGGGCGATCCTCCCGACAAGTAGTTGCAAACGCAACAACATCCTGGCGCCGACCACTATTCCCCAGCAGCGGTGACGGGTGCGAGGACACCGGCAGGTGGTTATCCCGACTCCGCCCGCACTCGGCGACCCGACCGGAGCATGGCATCGTTGTCGGGTGCTCCGGCGTCGATACGGCCACGATCCCGGACCCGGGCGGAGGCCGTCGTGAACCGGCCCGAGGCGACGGGCACCGAACCCGGGGAGCAGCCGCCCCCGCGCCGCGCGGCCACCGTCGTCCCGGACCCGGAGGCCCGCCGGCGGCTGACCGACGCGGCCACCGTGCGCGCCGTGGTCTGGTTCGCCCGCCTGGTCGCGCTGCTCACGGTCGCCACGGCCGTCTTCCCCGCGCCGCGGCGGATCTTCGGCGGGGAGCTGCGCAGCTCGCTCGGCCTGCCGCCGGCGGTCGGGCTGGCCGGCACGGTGCTCACGCTGGTGGCCGGCGTGGCGGTGCTGCTGCTGGCGACCGGGCTGCGCCGGCGCAAGCAGCGGGCCTGGTGGCTGGCCGTCGTCACGACCGCGGTGCTGACCGTGGTCAACCTGCTGCACATGCTCGACGAGCGGCGCGGGTTCGTCGCCACGGTCGCCACCGTCGCGCTGCTGGTGGCGCTGTATCTGACCCGGCGCTACTTCGTCGCCCGGCAGGACCCGGGCGGGATGGGCCGCTCGGCGCGCTCGTTGCTGGAGTTCGCGCTGGCCGGGTTCGTACTGGTGTGGGTGCTGCTGGCGCTCAACCACCGCCGCCTGCAGGGCCGGCCAGGGTGGGGCCAGGAGGCCGCGCACGCCGCGCTGCCGCTGGTCGGGTGGTCCGGACCGGTCGGTTTCCGGGCCGAGTGGCTCGACGACCTGAGCGCCGCCATCGGCCTGACGTTCGGCGTCGTCGCGATCGTCGTCGCCGGCTATCACCTGCTGCGCTCCCCGGAGCCGCGGCCGAGCCTCGCGGCCGACGACGAGCAGCGGCTGCGCGGGCTGCTGGCCCGCCGCGATGCCGACTCGCTGGGGTACTTCGCGCTGCGCCGGGACAAGGGCGCCATGTTCTCCCCCGGCGCGAGGTCCGCGGTGTCCTACCGCGTGCTGGCCGGGGTGGCGCTGGCCTCCAGCGACCCGGTCGGTGACGTCGGCGCCTGGCCGGGCGCGATCGAGCCTTCCTCGAGACGTGCGTGCAGAACGCCTGGTCCCCGGCCGTCCTGGGCTGCTCCGAACGCGGCGCGACGGCGTGGGCGAAGGCCGGCCTGGACGCGCTGGAGCTGGGCGACGAGGCGGTGCTCGACGCCGGCACGTTCTC
Source organism: Pseudonocardia sp. (assembly GCA_030451825.1). GTDB lineage: Bacteria > Actinomycetota > Actinomycetes > Mycobacteriales > Pseudonocardiaceae > Pseudonocardia. Next base: position 3,879 of record JAKDNL010000277.1, read on the forward strand.
CCTCGACGGGCGCCCGATGCGCGGCGTGCGCCAGGCCGTGCACCGGATGGCGCGGGCCGGGCACACCGCCCGGGTGCGCCGCCTGTCCGAGCTCGACGGGACCGAGCGGGCCGCCGTCGCCGCACGCGCGCAGCTCTGGCGCGGGGACGAGACCGAGCGCGGCTACTCGATGGCGCTCTCGCGCGTCGCGGACCCGGCCGACCCGGACGCGGTGCTGGTCACCGCCGAGCGCGACGGCCAGCCGTGCGGGCTGCTGCAACTCGTCCCGTGGGCCCGGACGGGCTGTCCCTGGACCTGATGGTGCGTGCCGCCGACGCCGACAACGGCGTCAACGAGCTGCTGATCACCGAGCTGATGGCGGCCGCGCCGGGGCTGGGTGTGCGGCGGGTGTCGCTGAACTTCTCGGTGTTCCGCTCGGCGCTCGAACGCGGGGAACGCATCGGGGCCGGGCCGGTGGCGCGGTTCTGGGCGCGGCTGCTGCGGATCGCCTCGCGCTTGCCCCACCTGGCAGCAGGGGTCTGTCCGGACGCAGCAGCGCAGCAACACCCTTCCGGGACACCCGCGCGGCCTCGCACACCCCGACCGGGCTCGGTCGGGGTCCGGCACCCGCGCCGGTCGCTACCCGGGCACCGGCGGCCGGTGACCGCCGTCCGGCACCGCGCCCGACCGGGTCGTCCGGACCAGGGCCCGGACCATGGCCAGGAACGTCAGGGCCCAGGCGGCGAGCGCGATCCAGCTCTCGCCGTCCCCGATGGCCTCGACCAGCGGTAGCCGGTCGGCCTGACCGAGGTAGTGCCCGCCGACCCCGTACATGCCGAGCGGGAACACGATGCTCCACAGCGAGGGCTCGTAGCGCAGCGGGATGCGGTGCACGACGTGTCGCCAGACGCCGGCCGCGACCAGCGGCGGGATGAGCCAGGTGCCGAACGCCCAGAACACGACCGAGGCGCTGCCGATCAGGCCGCGGGTGGCGGCCACCATCGGGGCGTCCGCCATCTGCACGATACGGGCGCCGGCGACGACGGTGATCGCGGTGGCGCCCATGGACACCCAGTACGGAGGGGTCAGGTCGGCCGGGCGCAGCGGGTAGATCAGCGACCGCGCGGCGACGAAGACCGCGGCCGCGGCGTAGAGCACGACACCGACCGACCAGGAGAACACGGCCAGCAGCGCGAGCGCGTAGCGTCCCACCTCGACGGCGGGCTCGAGCGCGGCGGCCAGGACCGCGACGGACTGGCTGGCCACGGCCCAGATGAACCAGGTGCCGTTCGCGTAGCGCAGGACCGGGCGACGCGCATGACCCAGCACGGCGGTCCAGGGCACCACGTAGCCGAGCGCCAGCCAGGCGATCCCGCCGACGACGAGCAGTACCAGCGCGACGACCTGGTGCCCGTCGATGGCCAGGCGGATACCGAGCACGTCGGTGGCCGCGACGAACGTGAAGTAGCCGAACGCTCGCGCCGGGTCGGCCAGGTCGGCGGCCACCGCGGCACGGAACGCGACCAGCCGCCAGAGGTAGGCGGCGACCAGCACGACGTAGGCGACGCAGGCCAGCCACAGCAGCGCGACCGAGATCGCGTAGGCCTGGTGCTCGGCCATCGCGACGGACACGATGCCGGTGGCCATGACCAGCGCGAAGTAGCCGGGGTTCAGCGTCCGGACGGCGTCGGAGACCCCCACGGCCGGACCCGGGCGGCGGGGCGGGCTCAGTACGGGACACCGATCTTGCGCCACTTGCGCCCCCCGGTGCCGGGCTCGCTCGGCGGCCGCGGGGTGCGACGGCGGTAGACGATGTAGGGCCGCCACAGGTACCAGAGCGGGTAGCTCCAGGCGTGCACCAGGCGGCTGAACGGCCACAGCCCCCAGATCAGCCAGGCGGCCGTGGCATGCACCTGGTAGATCAGCGGCGCGGTCGCGATCGCCTGGGTCTGCGGGGTGAACGTGAACAGGCCGCGGAACCAGACCGCGACCGTGGTGCGGTAGTCGTAGCCCTCCCCGATCAGGTTGACCGCGATCGTGGGGGCGATGCCGGTCAGGATGATGGCCAGCAGCAGGACCAGGGTGACGTAGTCGATCGGCGCGGTGGTCGCCCGCACCCTGGGCACGAACAGCCGCCGGACCGCGAGCACGACCACCCCGGCGATGACCAGCACCGCCGCCAGCGTTCCGGCCCCGGCGGAGAACCACCGGTAGGCCTCCTCGGAGATGCCGACGGCCCGGGTCCAGCTCTCCGGGATCAGGATGCCGATGACATGGCCGGCGATCGCGGCGAACGTGCCGTAGTGGAACAGCGGACCGCCCCACTTGAGCATGCGGCGTTCCTGCAGCTGGGTGGATCGGCTGGTCCAGCCGAACTGGTCGTAGCGCCACCGCCACACGTGCCCGACCACGAACACACCCAGCGAGAGGTAGGGCAGCGCCACCCACCAGAACAGCTCGGCCGCGGTCGCGTTCACGGCGCCACCGCAGGGGAGCCGTCGGTGCCGTAGCCGGTCATGTACTGCGGCGGCGCGAACGGTTCGAGGCCGACCTCCTCACCTGGCGGGCCGGACTCCCACGCACCGAGCACCTGGGCGATCTCGCGCCGTCCGAGCCTCGCCTGCTGGGCGCGGACGGCGGCGACGATGTCGGCGTAGGGGCTGCCGGCCTGGGCGAGCGCGCGGCGCAGCAGCTCGAGGTCGGCCCGGTGCGCGTGCAGCAGGCGTTCCCCCCGCGGCGCGAGGGCGGCGAAGTCGAGCACCATCGGCAGGTAGTCCGGCAGCTCGTCGTCGCACGGGACGAAGCCCGCGTCGCGGTAGGCCGTCTTGAACACCACCATCGCCATCCCGCGCTTGCGGGTGTCGCCGTAGCGGTAGTAGGTCAGGTACAGCGCGCAGCGGCGCCGCAGGTCGAACGTCTCGACGTAGTGCTGGGCGACCTCGGTCGGCGGGGTGGCCCGCAGCCAGCCGAGGAAGCGCCCGAACGGCTCGCGGCTGGACTTCGGGGTGGCCCGGGCCGCCGCGTCGAGTTCGTCCAGGCCGTCGAACAGCGCGACCGTCGGGTACTGCAGCACCACCGAGGCCAGCTTGTGCACGGCCGCGGCGTTCACGGCGCGCCCCGTTCGGGGAACAGGTTCGGCGCGCTGCCCTCGCCGTTCCAGCCGAGCAGGTTGAAGTGGGTCCGGCCGTCCTCCGCGCGGAACGTGCGGTCCTCCTCCGGGACGCCGTCGGGACGGTAGCTCTGGATACCGTGCGGACCGGGGCCGCCTCCGCCCATCCCCGGCCCGCCCTCGGTGTCCAGGCTGCAGAACAGCTGCTCGTGCTGGCCCATCAGCCGCCCGGCCTCCTCGGCGTGGGCCGGGGGAATGACGTAGCGCTCGTCGTACTTGGCGATGGCCAGCAGCCGGTAGAGGTCGTCGATGTCCTCGGCGCTCGCGCCCACCGAGGCGGGCAGGTCCTCGTCCAGATCGAGGCCGAGCTGCGCCGCGCGCATGTAGGCGCGGATCGCGGCGAGCTTGCGCAGCACGGTCCGCACCGTCTCTGTGTCGCCCGCGGTGAACAGGTTGGCGAGGTACTCGACCGGGATGCGCAGCGAGTCGATGGTGGCGAAGACCCGGTCCGGGTCGCCCGGGTCGTATCCCTGGGCGTGCACGATGTCGGCGACCGGCGACAGCGGCGGGATGTACCAGACCATCGGCAGCGTGCGGTACTCCGGGTGCAGCGGCAGCGCGACCCGGTGCCGGACCGCCAGCTCGTAGACCGGTGAGCGCTGCGCCGCGGCGATCCAGTCGTGCGGGATGCCGGCCGCGGCCGCGTCGGCCTGTACCGCCGGGTCGTGCGGGTCGAGGAACACCGACAGCTGTGCCTCGTAGAGGTCCTGCTCGTCGGGTGTGGCCGCGGCGTCGAGGACCTTGTCCGCGTCGTAGAGGAACAGCCCCAGGTAGCGCAGCCGGCCCACGCAGGTCTCCGAGCAGATGGTCGGCTGCCCGGCCTCGATGCGCGGGAAGCAGAACGTGCACTTCTCCGCCTTGCCGGTGCGGTGGTTGAAGTAGACCTTCTTGTACGGACACCCGGACACGCACATCCGCCAGCCGCGGCAGCGGTCCTGGTCGACCAGGACGATGCCGTCCTCCTCGCGCTTGTACATCGCCCCGGACGGGCAGGACGCGACGCAGGACGGGTTCAGGCAGTGCTCGCAGATGCGCGGCAGGTAGAACATGAAGACCTGCTCGAACTCCATCCGGACCCGGTCCTCCAACCCGGCCAGGTTCGGGTCGTCGACCGCGTGCTCGGGCGCCCCGGCGAGGTCGTCGTCGAAGTTGCTGCCCCACCGGACGCCCATGTCCCTGCCGGTCAGCGCGGAGATGGAGTGCGCGGTCGGGTTGCGGGTGCCCAGCGGGGCGTCGGTGACCGCCTGGTAGTCGTAGGTCCACGGGTCGCCGTAGTCGTCGATCGTCGGCAGGTCCGGGTTGTAGAAGATCGAGAGCAGCTTGCGCACCCGCCCGCCGGCCTTGAGCTGCAGGCGTCCCTTGCGGTCCAGCGCCCAGCCGCCGTTCCACTGCTGCTGGTCCTCGTAGCGCTTCGGGTAGCCGATGCCGGGCTTGGTCTCGACGTTGTTGAAGTAGACGTACTCGGTGCCGGGCCGGTTCGTCCAGACCTGCTTGCAGGTCACCGAGCAGGTGTGGCAGCCGATGCACTTGTCCAGGTTCATCACCATCGCCACGTTCGCCATCACCCGCATCAGTACTCGACCTCCTGCGC
>JAKDNL010000015.1 GCA_030451825.1 Pseudonocardia sp.
GACGCGCCGGTGTCCGGCGGCGAGGCCGGCGCCGGGAACGCCGCCCTCTCGATCATGGTCGGCGGCGCCGGGGACGACGTCGCAGCCGCCCGCCCGTATCTGGAGACGGTCGGAAAGACCGTCGTGCACGTCGGCCCGAGCGGCGCCGGGCAGACCGTGAAGGCCGCGAACCAGCTCATCGTCGCCGGCAACATCGCCCTGCTCGCCGAGGCCCTGGTGTTCCTCGAGGCCCACGGTGCCGACCTCCCGGCCGCGGTCGAGGTGCTCGGCGGCGGCCTGGCCGGCTCCGCGGTGCTGAACCAGAAGGCGCCGAAGATGCTCGACCAGGAGTACGCCCCGGGTTTCCGGATCGACCTGCACCACAAGGACATGGGCATCGTGACCTCGGCCGCGCGGGAGGCCGGTGTGGCCACCCCGGTGGGCGCGCTGGTGGCCCAGCTGGTGGCCGCCACCCGCGCCGCGGGCGACGGCGGCCTCGACCATTCCGCACTGCACCGCACGATCGCGCGCCTGTCCGGCCGCGCGTCCGGCCCGTCGCGCGACGACGAGAGCTGAAGGAGACCGACATGCCCAGGATGCGTGCCGCCGATGCGGCAGTGAAGATCCTCGAGCTGGAAGGCGCCACCGCGGCGTTCGGGGTGCCGGGAGCGGCGATCAACCCCTTCTACTCCGCGATGCGCGCGCACGGCGGCGTCTCGCACGTGCTGGCCCGCCACGTCGAGGGCGCCGCGCACATGGCCGAGGGCTATACCCGCGCGGCGCCCGGCAACATCGGCGTCTGCGTCGGGACCTCCGGCCCTGCCGGCACCGACATGATCACCGGGCTGTACTCGGCGGCGGCGGACTCGATCCCGATCCTGGCGATCACCGGGCAGGCGCCGGTCGCGCGGCTGCACAAGGAGGACTTCCAGGCCGTCGACATCACCTCGATCGCGAAGCCGGTCACGAAGATGGCGATGACCGTGCTGGAGGCCGCGCAGGTGCCGGGTGCGTTCGCCCAGGCGTTCCACCTGATGCGCTCCGGGCGGCCCGGCCCGGTCCTGATCGACCTGCCGATCGACGTGCAGCTCACCGAGATCGAGTTCGACCCGGACACCTACCAGCCGCTGCCGGTACACCGCCCGGCCGCGAGCGCGGCGCAGGCGTCCAAGGCGATCGACATGCTGTGCGCCGCCGAGTTTCCGCTGATCATCGCCGGCGGCGGGATCATCAACGCCGACGCCTCGGACAAGCTCGTCGAGCTGGCCGAGCTGCTCGACGTGCCGGTCGTGCCGACCCTGATGGGCTGGGGCACGATCCCGGACGATCACCGCCTGGCCGCGGGCATGGTCGGGCTGCAGACCTCGCACCGCTACGGCAACGCGACGTTCCTGGAATCGGACTTCGTGCTCGGCATCGGCAACCGGTGGGCCAACCGGCACACCGGTGGCCTGGACACCTACCGGCGCGGGCGCACGTTCGTGCACGTCGACATCGAGCCCACCCAGATCGGACGGGTGTTCGCCCCCGACTACGGGATCGTCTCCGACGCCGGAGCGGCGCTGGAGGCCTTCGTCGCCGAGGCCCGGCGGCGTAAGGCTGCGGGCACGCTGCCGGACCGGTCGGCCTGGGTCGCCGGATGTGGCGCACGCAAGGCGACGCTGCACCGTCGCACGCACTTCACCGACACACCGATCAAGCCGCAGCGGGTCTACGAGGAGATGAACCGGGTCTTCGGCCCGGAGACCCGCTACGTCACGACGATCGGGCTCTCGCAGATCGCGGCCGGCCAGTTCCTGCACGTCTACCGGCCGCGGCACTGGATCAACGCCGGTCAGGCCGGTCCGCTGGGCTGGACGATCCCGGCGGCGCTGGGCGCGGTCACCGCGGACCCGGAGTCCCCCGTCGTGGCGCTGTCCGGGGACTACGACTTCCAGTTCATGCTCGAGGAGCTCGCGGCCGGCGCGCAGTTCAACCTGCCCTACGTGCACATCGTGGTGAACAACTCCTACCTCGGGCTGATCCGGCAGGCGCAGCGCAACTTCGACATGGACTACTGCGTGCAGCTGGGCTTCGACAACATCCACACCCGGGATGCCGTCGACGGCGACGACGAGCACGAGCCGGCGCCGAAGGGCTACGGCGTCGACCACGTCGTCGTCGCGGAGGGGCTGGGGTGTGTGGGTCTGCGGGTCAGCGACCCGGAGCAGATCGCCGATACCCTGCGGCGCGCCACGACGCTGGCCCGCGAGCACAAGGTCCCGGTCGTGGTGGAGGTCGTCCTGGAGCGGGTCACGAACATCTCGATGGGCGGCGCGGAGATCGACGCGGTGGCCGAGTTCGAGGAGCTCGCCACCGTGCCCGAGCACGCGCCGACGGCCGTCGGCCTGATCGGCTGATGGACCGTGTCCGATCGCGGTCCGGGCGGACGGTGGTGCTGGCCCCGGACAAGTTCAAGGGCTCGCTGGACGCGCCCGGGGTCGCGGGCGCGCTCGCCGCGGGCATCGCCGACGTCGCGCCGCACTGGGAGGTCCGCCGGGCGCCGGTCGCCGACGGCGGCGAGGGCACGGTCGAGGCGGTACTGGCCGCCGGGTGGGAGCCGCGGACCGTCGCCTCCCGGGGCCCGGTCGGGAACCCGCTGACGGTGACCTACGCGCGCCGCGGGCCGGTCGCGGTGATCGAGCTGGCGGCCGTCGCCGGGCTCGGGGTGCTGCCCGGCGGGCGTGCCCGCCCCCTGGACGCGGGGACCGCGGGCCTCGGCACCGTGCTGGCGCACGCACTCGACGACGGCGCCGACGAGATCGTCGTCGGCCTCGGCGGCAGTGCCTCCACCGACGGCGGGGCCGGGCTGCTCACCGGGCTGGGCGCCCGCATCCTCGACACCGCCGGGTGCGAGCTCCCGTACGGCGGGGCGGCGCTGGCCCGGGCCGCGCGCCTGGATCTCTCCGGCCTGCACCCGCGGGCCCGCACGTCGCGGTTCGTGTTCGCCTGCGACGTGGACAACCCGCTGCTCGGCCCGGACGGGGCGGCCGCGGTGTACGGCCCGCAGAAGGGCGCCGACCCGGAGCAGGTCCGGCTGCTCGACGCGGCGCTGGCCCGCTGGGCCCGGGTGCTGCACGACGCGACCGGGCGCGACGTCGCCGGCGTGCCCGGTGCCGGCGCCGCCGGCGGCGCGATGTGCGGCGCCGCCGCGGTGCTCGGGGCCACCCGGACCAGTGGTGTGCGGACCGTGCTCGACCTGATCGGGTTCGACCGGACCGTCGACGGGGCCGACCTCGTGATCACCGGCGAGGGCCGGCTGGATCACCAGTCGCTGCACGGCAAGGCCCCGACGGGGGTCGCGGCCGCGGCCCGCTCCGCCGGGGTGGCCGTCATCGCGGTCGCCGGGGAGTGCTCCCTGGACGACGAGGCGTTGCGCCGGGCCGGGTTCGCCGGTGTGCACACCCTGACCGCGCTCGCCCCGGATAGCGCCACCGCGATCCTCGAGGCCCCGTCGCTGCTGCGACAGGTCGGACGGGCACTCGCCACCGCCGATACCTCCCTGCCGACCGCCCCGGCCCGAGCCGCCCACCGGCCGTGATACCGGCGGCGCGCCCACCGACCGACGAAGGAGCCACACATGGACACCACCCTCCCGGACCTGGCCTCACGCGCACTGGGCGGCAACGTGCCCGCCGCGAACGACGAGCTGTTCGCCCAGCGCGAGAACCTGATCCGCCCCGAGGCTCCGACCTTCGACCCGTCCGAGTTCGGGCACAAGGGCAAGGTCTACGACGGCTGGGAGACCCGCCGCCGCCGCGACGCCGGGCACGACTGGGCGATCGTGGCGCTCGGTGCCGCCGGTGTGATCGACCACGTGGTCGTCGACACCGCGTTCTTCCGCGGCAACTACCCGCCGCACATCTCGGGACGACGAGGCGGCGCGGGACGCGCGGGACCGCTGGTGGAGCCGGCTGCCCGAGGAGCACCGGGCCCTGCTCCCACGCCCGAGCCGACCCCGGGAGTGGGGCCGGGCGCTCGCCGCCGCGCTCAGCCCGTCCTGCGGTAGAGCGCGACGGCCTCCAGCTGGGACCCCACGTCGAGCTTGCCCAGGACGGCCCGGACCTGGGTACGCACCGTCGGCAACGACACCACGAACTGGTCGGCGATGGCCTGGGCGCGCTTGCCCGCGGCGAGCTGGTCGAGGACCTCGCGTTCACGTGGGGTCAGCCGGCCAAGCTTGGCCGCGATCTCGGCACGCTCGGCCTCGTGCCGCCGGTACAGCTCGATCAGGCGGTCCCGCTGGGCCGCCGGCATCGCCGGCCGGCCGGCGCGGGCGTCCCGGATCGCGGTGAGCAGCACCGGGAACGGTGCGTTCTTCGACACCCAGACGTACCCGCCGGCGGCGAGCGCGGAGCCGATCCGCGCGGCGTCGGCGCTTCCGGAGAGCACCAGGACCCGCCAGCCGGCGCCGCGCAGCGCCGGGATCAGACGCACGCCGTCGATGAACGTTCCGGCGGCGTCACGGCCGAGGTCCAGGTCGAGCACGGCCAGTCCGGTCCCGATCCGCGCCGCGGAGTCCACCACGCCCCGCGCCGACGGGGCGGACCGGTGGATGGCCTGCTCCCCCTCCGCCCGCAGGCTCATGACCAGCGAGGCCCCGACCAGGTCGTGGTCGTCGATGATCAGGACCGTCGGGGATTCCAACGGGTTGTTGCGCTCGTTCGACACCGGTATCGCCCACTCTCCAGACCCCCGTCCCGAGCTGCGTCGTGCATGTGCCGTCACCTCGCTCACGGGGTGGCCCCCGCCAGCAGGACCCCGCGGCCGATCATGGCCGCCCGCCAGTCGATCGCCTGGCACTCACGCTCGTACTCGGCCGGCCGGGTGCGCAACGCCCACAGGTGCTCCGCGCGGCACCAGGCCGCGTCCCGGGCCAGGACGACGCTGAGCGTGCCGGCGCCGTCCATGATCTTGTCGATCACCGCGCCGTCGAGCTCGCGCCCCAGCCAGGTCCCGAAGTGGTCGACCAGGCCGCCGACGTGCTGGGCGAAGATCTCGTTGAACGACTGGTGGTCGGCGAGCTCGCTCCGCCCGAGGCCCCGCCCGAGCACCGTGCAGGTGCGGACGACGGCCGTCGCGAGGTCGTAGTTGACGTGCGCGTTCACCCCGGCGACGGCGAACTCCACCGGCCCGATCTCGGTGTGCCCGCGGCGGTCGAGCAGCACGGCCCAGGAGCGCGGGACCGGCAGCCCCGAGGCGTCGGCCCGCACGGCGGAGAAGTAGCGCCGCGCGAACTCGACGTCGAGCCGGCCCGAGAACTCCGGCTCCCGGAACAGCTCCTGCCCGTCGAGCTGGGCGAGCACCTCGCGGGTGATCTCCCGGTAGAGGTGGTTGAAACAGGCCAGACCGTCGTCGGTACCGCGGGGCCCCGACTCGGCCAGCTCCTGCAGCCGGTCCAGCCGCTCCAGCACGCCCGGCACGTCCTCGGGCGGGATGGCGAGGCACTCGAGCACCCCGCCGGCGTAGGAGGGCACCGCGCGCAGGCCGTCGCTGACCATGGTCACCGTTGCCTCCCGGTTCGGATGTGATCGGGTGACCAGCCTCGACCCCTCCGGGTGCGGCGTCGTCGGGAGAACCTCTTACGCGGTCCCCGCCCGACCTCCTATTCATCGTGTGACTAGCCGCGGTGCGGGTGGTCCCGGTCCGGGTGCTGCGCCCGCAGTACGCCGCCGGCCTGCACCCGGCTACGGACACCGAGCTTGGAGAAGATCCTGGTCAGGTGCACCCCCACGGTCTTCTCGCTGATGAACAGCCGCGTCGCGATCTCCCTGTTCGTCAGGCCGGTCGCCACCTCGCCGAGTACCTCGAGCTCGCGAGTGGTCAGTGCGGCGAGCGGGCCCTCCGGCGCCGGGGTGGCGGTGGTCCGGGCGGACCCGGTCGACGTGCGGATGAACGTGACCCGCGCCCGGAGGGCCAGGTCCTCGATCTCGGCGAGCAGCGGCCCGGCCCGCAGCGACCGTGCCGCCCGTTCGGCGCGGGCCAGCTCGGACGCGCCGTCGGGGGACCGGGTGCGGGCGCCGAGGTGCGCCTCGGCCGCGCGCAGCCGGGCGTAGGCCGCCGGGTAGGGCTGGTGCAGCGCGTCCAACCGGTCGGCGACCCCGGCCCAGGCCGTGGGGTCGGAGCGGCCCCGCGCCCGCGCGTCCTCGGCCGCACACATCGCCGAGTACGTCTCGAGCACCGCACGCACGGCCGGCACCGACCGGTCGGCGCGCTCGGCGAGCTCCCGGTAGTAGCGGCGCAGGCGCCGGATCTCCGGCAGCGGGAGCGGCATTCCGGCCTCGACGGACTGGGCGTGCGCCCGTGCGCCGTGCCAGAGCAGCGGCGCGACCGACCAGAAGTCGTCGATCCCGGACTCGACGACGTCCAGACCGGCCACGACGTGGGAGAACGCGACGTCGGGGTGCCCGCGCCACATCTCCAGGCCCGCCCGCAGGATCAGCAGCGGCAGTCGCAGCCGCGGCCCGACCGCGGAGCCGGCGACGAGCTCGACCGCCTCCAGGTCGTCCTCGCAGCCGTCGAGGTCGCCGCGACTGACCAGCAGCCGTGCGCGGGCCAGCCGCACCTCGATCGTCTGCACCCCGGACGGGGCCAGCGCCCAGGCCCGGGCCACGGTCTCCTCTGCCTCGTCCCAGCGGCCGAGGCGGAACAGCGCGTTCGCGGCCAGGACCAGCAGGGCGACCCCGGACGTCCGGGCCAGCCCCAGCTCCCGCATCCGCTCGCTGCCCCGGAGGGCGGCCCCGACGCCCTCGTCCAGCGCGTTGAGCGGACCGCAGAGCAGCTCGGCCTGACGGAGCAGGCACCCGCCGACCGTCGACGGGTCCCCGTCCCGGTCGGCCACCTCGACGGCCTCGGCCAGCGCGCCGAGGCCGGCTTCGGCGTCGTCGAGGTAGGCCGAGCTGAACCCGAACGTGGCCAGCACCCGGGCCAACACCCGGGAATCGCCTGCGCGCCGCGCCGGCCCCAGGGCCTGACCGGCCACCGTCCGGGCCGCGGCGAACTCGGCGAGGTACAGCAGGACCGCGGCGTGCCCGGAGAGCACGTCGGCCGCGGCCGCGGTCACGGCGTCCGGCCCGGCGCCCAGGCCGGCGGCGGCCGGGGGCAGGGACTGCACGGCACGCCGGTAGGCCTGCTCCGCCTCACCGGCGCGCCCGGCCGAGACCAGGCAGCGACCCAGCCGCCCGCGCAGCACGGCGGCGTCGAGGCCGGTCGGTCCGTCCGGGTCGGACAGGCGCTGCGCGAGCAGGGCCACCGCCTCGTCGTGGTCGCCGGCGAGGTCGGCGGCGTCGGCGGCGCGTTCCAGGCAGGTGCCTCGCGGGATCGTCACCGACGCGGCGGGGACCCGCGCGGTCAGCGCTGCCGCGCGCAGCCAGTGCCGGTAGGACTCGGCGTAACCGTGCAGCCGCTCCGCCTCGGCCGCGGCGGCCAGCGTCGCCGGCAGCGCCCGGCCCGGGTCGTCGGCCCGTTCCCAGTGGTGCGCGAGGCGGGCGGCCGACCCGGGCCGGTCCCGGTCCGGTCCCTCGGACAACGCGCGCGCGTACCGGCCGTGCAGCTGCACCCGATCGCCGGGCAGCAGATCCGCCACCACGACCTCGACCATCAGGCCGTGCCGCAGCCGGTAGCACTCACCGCGCACGACGACCACGAAGCCGCCCTCGACCGCCTCCCGGACGGCGTCCGGCAGCTCGTCGGACAGTGCCAGCACCTCGGCGAGCAGCGCGTGCGGCACGTCGTCGACGCCGGCGGCGACAGCGCGCACCACCCGCTGTGCGTTGGGGGACAAAGCTTCCAGTCCGGCCCGCACGAGGTCGCGCACAGTCGTGGGCAGGCCGGCCGGGTCGCCGGCGAGCACCGCGCGCACGGTCTCCTCGGCCAGGAAGACGTTGCCCCCGGAATGGCTCCACACCAACGGCTCGAGGTCCGGGCGGTCCGGGGCCCACACCGTCAGCAGTGCCGAGAGCGCGGCCCGGGGCAGCGGCGCGACGCGGTGGAACGAGACCTGACGGTGCCGCCCGAGCTCGGCGACCATCGCGCTGAGCCGCCCGGGCACGCCACCGCGGGTGTCCTCCCGGTAGGAGCCGACCAGCAACACCGGCTCCGCGGCCAGGCCGGCCAGCAGGTAGACGAACAGGTCGCGAGTGGAGCGGTCGGCCCAGTGCAGGTCGTCGACGACCAGGACCACCGGTCCCCCGGTGCTCGCCCGGGCGATCAGACGGCGCAGCTCCTCGAGCATCTCGACCCGGGACCCGGCGGCGACCGGACCCTGGAGCCGTTCCAGCCCGGCGGTGAGGGCCTCGACTGCAGACCCGGAACCGGACCGGACGTGCTCCCGCAGCGCCGAGACGACCGGCCAGAACGGGGGCCCGTCGCCCAGGTCGAGGGCGCGCCCGGCCAGCACCGTCGTGCCCGCCTCCGCGGCCACCGCACCGAACTCGGCGATCAGACGGCTCTTGCCGACGCCGGCCTCACCGCCGAGCAGGACGGCCGTCGCGCCCGTCGTGCGGGCCGCGCGCAGCGCCGCGTGCAGATACTCCAGCTCGGCGTCCCGACCACGGAACGGGCTCCCGCCCGGCAGCTGGGCCACGCCGGAAGACTAGTGCTCTCCCAAGTCCGTGACCAGGGGATCACGCCCGGACCGGGTCGCAGGCCCTCCCGGGGCGAGCGACCCGTGCCGCGGGCACTCAGCCCGAGCGGCGCGGTCCCCGCCGCCGGTTCGTCCGCTGCGGCCCGGGCCCATGCGGGTCGGGGTCGGGGAGGTAGTTGCCGGCCAGGCGCAGGCCGCCACGACCGTCCGGAACCCAGCGCAGGACCGGGCCACCGGCGACGGTGTCGGTGCGGCTGCCCCGAGCGCGGCGGCCCGGCAGGCGGGCGAGCACGGCGGCGATCCCGAGGTTCAGAACGACCATGTGAAACCTTCGAACGGAGTCGAGGTCCCCGCCCGGCCGGGCGGGCCTCTAAGGGTTAAACTTACGAATTGACGCTTACGGTAGAGCGAAAGGCAGTACCCGTGCAAGTCCCTTTCGACGAGTACGCCCAGGCAGCGGGCGTGGCGACCGAACTCGTCAACACCGCTCCCGGTGTGTGGAACGGTACGGACATGCTGTCCGATGCCGCCGCGCTGGAGAGCTTCGTCACCACCCATGTCCCGACGGTCTGGGCGCCCGGTCTCGACCGCATGATCCCGACCCCGGACGACCTCGCCGCGACCCACGCGCTCCGGGACGTGCTCCGGGAGATCATCGATTCGGGTGACGCGAGGACGATCGTCGACCGGGCCACCGTCCTGACCCGGTCGGTCGGCACGCTGACGCTGGCCATCGAGGACGACCGGACCCGCTGGCAGGCCAACACGGCCCCGGACGCGGCGCTCGCAGACCAGCTGGGCCTGTTGACCGGCGTCGGTGTCCTCGGCGTCACGCACGCGCTCGGCGTCGAGCGCTTCCGGCCCTGCGCGTCGCCCGACTGCTCGGGCGTGTTCATCGACACCAGCCGCAACGGGGCCCGCCGTTACTGCATGCCCGGTCTGTGCGGCAACCGTGTCAACGTGGCCAACCACCGGGCCCGCCAGCGGGCGCAGTAGCGCTCAGTCCCGCCCGGGGAACACCCGCCCGGTGATGTGGGCCTGCACCCGCTCGAGCCCGGAACCGAAGTCGACCGGCCCGGTGCCCAGCGGGAACCCGGTCCGGACGGCGTCGGCCAGCGGGTGCAGACCGGGCGGAGCGGCCTGCCCCCGGTGTCCGAGCGTGTGTGCCGCCACCACGGCGAGGACGGCGAGACCGGCGTCGAGCGCGGCACCGGCGTCACCGGCGCGGCGCCACGCGATCATCTCGGCGGAGCCGGTGTCGGTCTGCCCGCCCGGCCCGAGACCGATCAGCGACGGCCCGGCCGCCGCGCGGGCCTCTTCCGCCCAGCCCGAGGACGTCATGTCCAGCAGGCTCACCTGCGCCTCCGGCTCCGAGGCGAGGATCCCGTCGGGCCGCTCCAGCAGGCGGCTCACCTGCGCGGTGACCAGCTGCGCGAGGTCGGCCCAGCTCCGGGCCAGTGCGTCGAGGCCCGGAGCGGCCAGCGGGTCGTGGTACCCGCCGTTCGACATCACCTCGCCCAGCGGCGGCCTCGTGCCGGGCCCGACGAAGATCGGGTTGTTCGACGATGCGCTGAGCGAGATCCGTGCGCCGTCCCCGGCCTGGGCCAGCGCCCGCCGCGTCGCGCCCAGTACCCGCGGCGCGCTGCGGAACGACACCGGTGCCTGGTAGGGCAGCGAGGGCCCGTCCGCGCCGGCCATCAGGCCCCGCATGCGCTCCAACGTCGCCGCCTGGTGCTCGTCGCCCCAGACCCGCGCCAGCTCCTCGTCGTAGTGCTCGGCCGGCGCCCGGCAGGCGAGCGCGGCCATGGCGAAGACGTCCTCGGCGGCGGTGATCCGTCCCTGACCGGCGAGCACGGCGTCGGTGAGCACGGCCGCGGACACCGGCGCGCCGTTGACCAGCGACATCCCCTCCCCGATCTCCAGGGTGCCGTCGAACCTCGATCGGAACAGGTGGCCCAGCGCGATGATGTTCCCGGGCTCGCCGTGGCCCCGCGCGGGCACGTAGGGCATCGGCCCGTCCAGCATGGCGGCCAGGGCGGTGGCGGTCTCGGGGCGCACGGCAGCCGTGCCGTTGAGGACGTCGGCGAGCCGGGCGAGCACGACGGCCCGCACGACCCGTTCCGGGAGACCGGCCCCGGTGCTCCCCGGCGTGGACGGGAGACGTCGCGCGTACTCCGCACGGTCGTCGGCGTCGAGGACCTGCTTGGCCCCGGTGTGGTGCCGGGTGGTGATGCCGTAGAGATGGCGCCCGTGGTGCGCGTCGACGAACGCGACGAACTCCACACGGCGACGGCCGATCGCGGACACGGCGGCCGGCGAGAGCACGACCTCCTCGCCCTGCCAGGCCACCCGCCGCACCACGTCCGGCGTCAGATCGGCGCTGGTATCGAGTACGACGGTCACCGGGTCACGTTACCGGGGGCAGCGCCGCGCGGCCCGCCTCCAGCCGGGCCACCGGCACCCGGTACGGCGAGCAGGACACGTAGTCCAGCCCGACCTCGTGGAAGAAATGCACCGAGTCCGGGTCGCCACCGTGCTCCCCGCAGACCCCCAGCTCGAGGTCCGGGCGGGTCCGCCGTCCCTGCTCGGCGCCGAGCCGCACCAGGTACCCGACGCCCTCGACGTCGAGCGACTCGAACGGCGACACGCTGAAGATGCCCTGCTCCAGGTAGTCGGAGAAGAACGAGCTCTCCACGTCGTCGCGGGACAGTCCCCAGGTCGTCTGCGTGAGGTCGTTCGTGCCGAACGAGAAGAACTCGGCGGTCTCGGCGATCTGCGCGGCCACCACCGCCGCGCGGGGCAGCTCGATCATCGTGCCGACCTGGTGCGGCACGGGATCACCGTCGACCCGTGACTCCGGCTCGGCGACCACGGCGGCGATCTCGACGGCCACCGACGCCAGCTCCTGGACCGTCCCCACCAGCGGCACCATGATCTCCGGTTGCACCGCGACCCCGTCGATGACCAGGGCCGCGGCCGCCCGGGTGATGGCCCGGACCTGCATGGCGAACAGCCCCGGAACCGCGATGCCCAGCCGGACGCCGCGCAGCCCGAGCATGGGGTTCTGCTCGTGCAGCCTGCGCACGGCGGTCAGCAGCTCCTCGCGCACCGGGTCGGACGCACCGCGCTCGCGGGCCAGCGCGACCTCGACCGAGAGCTCGGTCAGGTCCGGCAGGAACTCGTGCAGCGGCGGGTCCAGCAGCCGGATCGTGACCGGCAGGCCCTCCATCGCCCGGAACAGGGCGGTGAAGTCCTCGATCTGCATCGGCAGCAGCGCGGCCAGCGACTCCTCCCGCTCGTCACGCGTCTCGGCCAGCACCAGCCGCTCCACCAGCTCTCGGCGCTCGCCGAGGAACATGTGCTCGGTGCGGCAGAGCCCGATCCCCTCGGCACCGAAACGCCGGGCCCGGGCGGCGTCGTCGGCGGTGTCGGCGTTGGCCCGCACCCGCAACCGCCTGCGCCCGTCGGCGTGGCGCATCAGCCGCGCGACGGCGTCGACCAGGTCGTCCCCGACGCACTCGCGCCCCGCCGTCTCCGGCCGGGTCCCCTCGAACCAGGAGACGACCGGGCTCGCCACGACCGGAACCTGACCGAGGTAGACCTCGCCGTTCGTGCCGTCGATCGAGATCGTCTCGCCCTCGCCGACCTCGACCCCGTCCGCCGTGGTGAACCGCCGCGCCGCGCCGTCGACGTCCAGTTCATCGGCGCCGCACACCGCGGTCTTGCCCATCCCCCGCGCCACCACCGCGGCGTGCGAGGTCCGCCCGCCGCGGCTGGTCAGGATGCCGTCGGCGGCGATCATGCCGTCCAGGTCGTCCGGGTTCGTCTCCCGCCGGACCAGCACGACCCGCTCGCCGCGGCGGCGACGCGCCACGGCGGTGGCCGAGTCGAACACCGCGGCCCCGACCGCGGCGCCGGGCGAGGCGTTCATCCCGGTCGTGAGCAGCTTCTTCTCCGCGTCGCGGTCGAACCGCGGGAACATCAGGTTCGCCAGCTGTGCGCCGGTCACCCGGCGCAGGGCCTCGTCGAGGTCGATCATGCCCTCGTCCACGAGCTGGGTGGCGATGGTGAACGCGGCCGCGGCGGTGCGCTTACCGACCCGGGTCTGCAGCATCCACAGGGTGCCGCGCTCGATCGTGAACTCGATGTCGCACAGGTCCCGGTAGTGGCGCTCCAGGGTGGTCATGATGTCCATCAGCCGGTCGTAGGAGACCTTGTCGAGGGCCTCCAGGTCGGTGAGCGGGCGCGTGTTGCGGATCCCGGCGACGACGTCCTCGCCCTGCGCGTTCTGCAGGTAGTCGCCGTACACGCCGCGGGCGCCGGACGCCGGGTCCCGGGTGAACGCGACGCCGGTGCCGGAGGCCATGCCGAGGTTGCCGAACACCATCGAGACCACGCTGACGGCGGTGCCCAGGTCGGCCGGGATCCGTTCCTGGCGCCGGTAGACGTGCGCCCGGGGCGAGTTCCAGGAGTCGAACACCGCGCGCACGGCGAGGTCGAGCTGCTCGCGCGGGTCCTGCGGGAAGTCCCGCCCGGCGTGGGTGCGGACGATGGCCTTGAACGTGTCGACCAGGGACTCGACGTCGCGGGCGTCGAGGTCCAGGTCGTCGCGGGCGCCCTTGGCCGTCTTCGCCTCCTCGACCACGGCGGAGAACTGCTCGGACCCGATCCCCAGCACCGTCGCGCCGAACATCTGCACCAGGCGCCGGTAGGAGTCCCAGGCGAAGCGCTCGTCCCCGGCCCGTTCGGCCAGCGCGTGCACCGAGGCGTCGTTCAGGCCGACGTTCAGGACGGTCTCCATCATCCCCGGCATGGAGAACTTCGCCCCGGATCGGACCGAGACCAGCAGCGGGTCGTCCGGGTCGCCGAGCCGGCGCCCCATCACCGCTTCCAGCCTGCCCAGGTGTTCGGTGACCTCGTCGCCCATCCCGGACGGCTCTGTGCCCTCGGCCAGGTAGGCCCGGCACGCCTGCGTCGTGATGATGAACCCCGGCGGCACCGGCAGGCCCAGGTTCGTCATCTCGGCGAGGTTGGCGCCCTTGCCTCCGAGCAGGTCCTTCCGGTCCCGGTCGCCCTCGGCGAAGTCGTAGACGAACCTGGGCATCGCGGTACCTCCGGGCCTCGGGTACGTGCCGCGACGAGGTGGCGCCGCCCGCGCATCCGATCAGTGTGGGCGGGGCCCCGCACACCGCCCAAGGGGCCGAATGTCGCCGGACCGGTCTCCGTATCGATTCAGGTGGTCGGGTTCGCAAGGTTGATCGGCAGCCGATGCCCGGGCGAGTGCTGCCCGGACGGCCACGACGACGTCGCCGGGGTGTTCGGTGAGGTCCGCCCAGGTGAACCGGAGCACCGTCCATCCGGCCCCGACCAGGGCGTTGCCCTTGCGCTCGGATCGAACGGATGGGCGCGCACGAACCCGCGGAATCCGGCTCCCGTCAGCAATCGGACCATCAGCCGTTCGGCCGCTGAGTCGGCACGGTCCGCACAGGCCACCAGCATCACCCCGGCCGGCCCCATACCCCGCGAACCCGCCGCCCGGCAGTAGGCCTCGTGCAGCTCCGTGAAGCCGATGTGCCGCTGCAGGGCGCGGTCGAGGAACTGCGCGCCCCTCGACACGACGGGAGCGGTCTCGAGCACCGAGAGCGCCCGGCCGGTCACGACCAGGCCACGCACCACCGTCCGGTCCTCCGGGTCGAGGTCCCGGCGGCGCACGAACACCCCGGGAGGTCGCTGCCGGTGCGTCGCGCGAGGCATCGTGAGGTCCGGCCGGAACCCGCGGTTGCCGAGCATGCCGTGCCAGTACGCGGCAGCCGGACCGCTGACCGTCGAGCGCTCGACGCCCCACAACCACGCCGCCCGGACCCTGGCCTCGTCGGTGAGCCGGTGACCGGAGAGCAGGTAGACGCCCGGATGGATCGGCCACCACGCCCCGCTGGCCACCCGGCGCGTGACGGTCCGGGCCGACATTCCGTGGGCCAGCGCCTGGCTCCGGCTCAGCACACCGGCCTGGGCGAGCAGCAGTTCCTCCAGCGACATCCGCCCAGGATCGGCCTCCGGGATCGGGCCCGACGTCGAACGGTGGAATCGTTCGCTCCCGTGAATGTGACCGTGACCGTGGTCGTCGGGTCGGACCCGGCAACCGGTGTCCGGGCGCCGTCGTCGGGCGCCGTCATCGTGTACCGCTCGTTCCCGGGGAGGTGATCGGCGGCCGGGTCCCGATCGGCGCCGCGGATGGCCCGGATCGGGACCGATCCGCCGACCTTCAGTGCCGCCGAGGCAGGACGGGCACGACCCCGCCGCGGCGAGTGCCCACGGCGGTCGCCGCTTCAACCACAGGCCGGCGCGTAGCGTGCACGGCGGCACCGCCCGCGACGTCGACCAGGAGCTCGTCATGACAGCGTCCGTCCTCTCCGCCGCCGCGATCGCCGGCATGATCGACCACGCGCTCCTCAAGCCGGAGCTGACGCGCGCCGAGGTGGACGCCCAGCTCGACACCGCTGCCCGCTACCGGATCTTCAGCGTCTGTGTGCGCCCGTCCGACGTCGCCCACGCCGTGGCCCGGCTCGCCGGGACGGGGGTGGCCGTCGGCACGGTGATCGGGTTCCCGCACGGTACGACCAGCACCGGGGCCAAGGTCGCCGAAGCCCGGCAGGCGGTGGCCGACGGTGCCGCCGAGCTGGACATGGTGCTCAACGTGGGCCGGCTGCGCAGTGGCCTGTTCGACGACGTGGAAGCCGACATCCGGGCCGTCGTCGAGGCCGGGCAGGGCCGGATCGTCAAGGTCATCCTGGAGACCGCACTGCTCTCCGACGACGACGTCGTGGCCGGCTGCGTGGCCGCCGAGCGGGCCGGCGCGGCCTTCGTCAAGACCTCCACCGGGTTCGCCGGCGGCGGCGCGACGACCGCGCACGTCGACCTGATGCGCCGCACGGTCGGGCCGACAGTGGGGGTCAAGGCGTCCGGCGGGGTCCGCGACCTGGACACCGTGCTGGCCTTCCACGCCGCGGGCGTCACCCGCTTCGGCACCAGCGCAACGGCGACCATCCTCGACGACGCCGCCGCCCGCGAGTCCGGCGAGGCGGTACCCGCCCGGGAAGACCGCTCCTCCTACTGACCCCGCCCGGCCACCCCCACGACGCGCGCCGGCCCCGCTACCGGGCGCGGGGCTGGGCGAGCAGACGGCGGACCGCGCCGCGGACCCGTCCGCGGCGTGCCGGCACGAGCCGGCCCGCCACCACGTCGTCGATCAGGGTGCCGACGGTCTCCCGGGCGTCGGCACGGTTCGCGCCGATCCCGCCGGAGGGGCCGCGCTTGATCCAGCCGACCACGTAGGAGTTCGCGGGGCCCTCGGCCGTGCCCGCGACCCGGCCGCCGTCGTGCGGGACGGTGCCGCTGGCCTCGTCGAACGGGAGCCCGGGCACGGGCCGTCCGCGGTGCCCGATCGCGCGCACGACGAGCCCGGCGGGGATCGTGGTCGTCCCGGCGGGGCCGGTCGCCCGGACCCCGTCGACCGCGGTCGAGCCGGTGATCTCGGCGGGGGTGGATCCGAAGCGCAGCACGACCCGGCGACCCGGCGGGGGCGGTGACGTGTAGTCGACGGCCTCGCGCCGGACCGTCGCCAGCAGCCCGCCCTTGTCGTCCCCGGCGTCGATCACCGCGCCGGTGCCCGGTCCCCGGTCGCTGCCCTGGTCGCCGTCCCGGTCCCGGTCACCGTCCTGGTCGCTACCCCGGTCATCGTGCCGGTCCCGGTCACCGTCGTGGTCGTCGACGACCAGCTCGACTCCGGCACGCCGGGTCATCGCCAGCATCTCCGGACGGGTGTAGGCCGCGACGTCGGGCCCCCGGCGCCCGAGCAGCACGACCTCGCGGACGGCGCTCGCACGCAGCCGGTCCAGCGCGGCCGGGGAGATCGCGGTGCCGGACAGGTCGTCCGGATCGGTGGTGAGGATCCGCGCCACGTCGAGGGCGACGTTGCCGTTGCCCACCACCACGACCCGTTCCCCGGACAGGTCGAGCGCGTCGTCGGCGACGTCGGGATGGCCGTTGTACCAGCCCACGGCCGTGATGGCCGGCACGCTTCCGGGCAGGTCCTCCCCGGCCACGCCGAGCTCGCGCGACGACGGCGCGCCGACCGCGTAGATCACCGCGTCGAACTCGCGGGACAGCTGCTCGGCGGTGACGTCGCGGCCGACCTCGACACCGAGCCGCATCCGCAGCCGGTGGTGCGACCGGTACCGGGCGAAGGTGTCCCCGATCCGCTTCGTCGACGGGTGGTCCGGCGCGACGCCGAAGTTCACCAGCCCCCCGGCAACCGGCAGCCGGTCGATCAACGTGACCCGCGACGAGGTGTGCAGCAGCAGGTCCTGCGCCGCATACATGCCAGCGGGGCCGCTGCCGACGACGGCGACCTCGAGCGCCGGGAAGTCCGGCGGGATCACCCGGTCGAAGCGGGGCGGGTCCCAGGTGTGGAAGATCGGCGCCGGGTCCGGCCGGTCGGTCGCGGCCGGGCGGCCGGCGTAGTACTCGGCGTTGACCTCGCCGTAGGCCGCCAGCGGACCGGCGAGCGACTCCAACGGGAAGATCGCATCCACCGGGCAGGCGTCCGCGCAGGCACCGCAGTCGATGCACGCGCCCGGGTCGATGTAGAGCATCTCCGTCGTGGCGAAGTCCGGCTCCCCCGGTGTCGGGTGGATGCAGTTGACCGGGCACGCCGCCACGCAGGACGCGTCGGTGCAGCAGGTCTGGGTGATCGCGAACGCCATGGCCTTCGGGCCGATCAGATCAGGTTGGCGCGCTGGTAGAACACCCTCGCCGCGCGGGTCAGCAGCCCGCAGGAGTCCAGGAACTCCATCAGCCCGGCGCAGCTCGAGCGCAGCATCGCCTTGTGGTGTTCGTTGTGTTTCGCCTCGCGCAGCGCACGCTGCGGGTCGAGCCCGGCGTTCGCGTAGACCTGGTCGTTCCACATGCTGGTCACGATGTGGTAGGCCGCACCGGCCACCACGAGCGCGTTGATCTGGCGACGGATCCGACCGGCGCCCTCGAGCCGCTCGCGGGACTCCTCGCGGGCGAACTTCATGTGCCGCGACTCCTCGACCACATGGATGTTGTTGATCGTGCGCACGAACGGGACGACGCGCTCGTCGCGCATCCAGTCCCGCTGCATGACGTCGAGGACCTCCTCGGCGACCAGGATCGCGGCGTAGGCGGCCTCCCCGAACGCGACGGCCTTGAACACCCGACCCAGCTCGATGACGTGGCGTTTGGGGCGGTAGGCCGGTGCGCCCAGCTTGGCAGCACCACGGGCGAACATGATCGAGTGCCGGCACTCGTCGGCGATCTCGGTCAGCGCCCACTGGAACGCCGGATCGGTCGCGTCCTTGGCGTAGAAGTCCCGGATGATCATCTGCTGCAGGATCATCTCGAACCAGATGCCGGTGCTGGCCACCGACGCCGCCTCCTGGCGGGTCAGTGCGCGGCGCTGGTCCTCGGTCATCTCGTCCCAGTAGGACGTCCCGTAGAGCGTGCTCCACTCCGGGCTGGTGCCGTGGAACGACGTGTCCAGCGGCGTTTCCCAGTCGACCTCG
Organism: Pseudonocardia sp.; assembly: GCA_030451825.1. Lineage (GTDB taxonomy): Bacteria > Actinomycetota > Actinomycetes > Mycobacteriales > Pseudonocardiaceae > Pseudonocardia. The sequence goes on from JAKDNL010000015.1 coordinate 18,187, forward strand.
CGGACCGGGTCGTAGGACAGCTCCTCGGACGAGCGCAGCAGCCTGCTCGCCATGTCGTGACGTTCGGCCTGCGCGGCGGTCCGGTTCTCGGCGATGGTGTCAACCATGATCGCTCCCGACTGTCGACGACAACGTCTCTGTTACCGCCGGTAACGTTACCAGAGGTAACAGAGACGCACAGTCCGGATCGTCGACCCGGGTCCGGGCGTCAGCGGTCCGGGTCGAAGTCCGAGGGTGAGGCCTCGTCCAGGAACCTGCGGAAGTCCTCGATCTCCTTCGTGTCGTCTCCCCAGGCGGGGCCGGTGCCACCGGGCGTGGAGTCCTCTACCGGTTGGTCGTCGGCGTCGACGATGCGGGCCTTCGCCACCCCGGCCCGGTCGAACACGTCGTCGGCGACCTCGATCCGCGCGTCGAGCTGCAGGGCCAGGGTCAGTGCGTCGCTGGCGCGCGAGTCGACCGTCGTGCCGTCGTCGAGCACCAGTTCGGCATGGAAGACGGCCTCGCGCAGCTCCGTGATCCGGATCCCGGTGAGCCGACGCTCGAACTGGCTGATGAGCAGTCCGATCAGCGCGTGCGTGCCCGGGCGCGGCGAGGCCATCCCCTGGCGGGCCCGCTCCACCTCGGTGGCGTCGTCCGAGGTCATCCAGATCGGCAGGAGCCGTCCCGGTGGCGCCGTCTCCTCGAGCAGGACCAGGGGCTGCGACCGTTGCTGGTCGACCCCGATCGCGTGTACCCGCGTCTCGATCACGACAACCTCCCCGGGCCGACGTGAGCGGGGAGTCCCGGTCACGACGGCGTCAGAATTCGAGTCTCCCACGCGGCGGCGATCCACACCGCCACCGTCGGGCGGACCGGACCGCGGCCGTCCGGCGGCTCCACCGGTAAGGACGGCGTCACCGGTCAGGACGGCGCCCCCGCGACGACCCCGCGGTCGTGCAGCGCCGCGATCTGCGCCGACCCAAGGCCCAGCACGTCGGCGAGGACCTCGTCGGTGTCGCGTCCGAGGTCCGGCGCCGTCCCGGTGTCGCCGTGCTGCCCGTTCCAGCGCATCGGGGACCGGGCGGTGATCGAGGACCCGGCGCCGCCGGGCAGCGCCATGTCGGCCAGCACCGGGTGGCGCCCGGCCCGGTGCGCGGCCACGACGTCGGTCATCCCCTGGTAGCGGCTCCACAGCACGCGGGCGGAGTCGAGCTCCTCGGACACGGTCGCGTAGTCGCGCGCCGCGAACCAGGGCTTGAGCACCGCCGCGATCGTGTCGCGCAGGCGGTAGCGGTCGGACTCGGCCGTCAGGTCCGCGTCCAGGGCCTGCTCCAGCGCCGCGAAGACGTCCTGGGTGCCGGTGACCTTGCGCAACGCCGCCCACTGTCCTTCGGTCAGCGCCACGACCATCACCCGCGGGCCGTCCGCGCAGGCGAAGTCCACCCCGAAGCTGCCGTAGACGTGGTTGCCGTGCCGGGGACGCTCACTCCCGCGTTCGGCCGCCTCGGAGAGCCAGCCCAGGTTGGCGACGCCGGCCAGCGCCACATCGGCCAGCGCGAGCTCGACGTAGGCCCCGCGTTCGGTGCGGCTGCGGTCGTAGAGCGCGGCCAGCACGGCGGTCGACACGCTCAGGCCGGTCACCAGGTCCCACGCCGGCAGCACGTGATTGACCGGCGCCGCGCCCTCCTCGGTTCCGGTGATGCCCGGGATCCCGACCTCGGCGTTGACCGTGTAGTCGACGGCCGGGCGCCCGTCCGGGTAGCCCTGGACGCGGACGTGGATCAGGTCCGGTCGCGTCGCCACGAGCGCGTCGTTCGACATCCAGCGGCGCCCGACCACGTTGTCCACCAGCACGCCGCGGTCCGGTCCCGGCGCGGTGATCAGGGCGGTGACCAGCTCTCGGCCCTCGTCGGAGCGCATGTCCACCGCGACCGAGCGCTTGCCCTTGTTCAGCGAGGTCCAGTAGTAGGACTCCGCGTCGGCCGGACCGGCGCCGCTACCGGCCACCGGCCAGCGGCGGTGGTCGGCTCCCCCGCCGATCGGGTCGATCCGGACCACCGAGGCGCCGAGCTGCGCCAGCGTCATGCCGCCGGTCGGGCCGGCCACGAAGCTGGCGCACTCGACGACCCGCAGGCCCTCCAGCGGTCGGCTCACCGCGTCGTTCATCGTTCTCCGATCGGGTGTCAGCGGGAGGACTCGGCGCGGCGCGGGAGTACCCAGCCGGGACGCACGAAGTGGCACGTGTAGCCGAAGGGGTACTTCTGCAGGTAGTCCTGGTGATCCTCCTCGGCCTGCCAGAAGTCCCCCGCCGGGGCGACGTCGGTGCTCACCCGCCCGGGCCACAGACCCGACGCGTCGACGTCGGCGATCGTGTCGAGCGCGATCTGACGCTGCTCCTCGGACAGGTAGTAGATCGCCGAGCGGTAGCTGCGGCCGATGTCGTTGCCCTGCCGGTCCTTCGTCGACGGGTCGTGGATCTGGAAGAAGAACTCCAGGATCTCCCGGAGCGAGATCACCGCGGGGTCGAACACGACCTCGACGGCCTCGGCGTGGTCACCGTGGTTGCCGTAGGTCGCGTTCGGGGTGTCGCCGCCGGAGTAGCCGACCCGGGTCGAGATCACCCCGGGACGCTCGCGCAGCAGCTCCTGGGCGCCCCAGAAGCAGCCGCCGGCCAGGATCGTGGTCTCGGTCGCCATCGTGTGCCTTCCCTCCGTATCGCGCGCCGGGACACCGGCCCCGGGTGTGTGTCGAGCACTGTGGGAGCAACGTAGCCGCCCGGAACGATGTTCCTCGGGTTGCTCTCCCACGGTGGCGGTCCGCGCTCAGCCCCGCGTCCGCGTGTGCGCGCCCCGGGCCCGGCGGCGGACCACCCGCTACCCGAGGATGTGCTCGTGCCCCTCTCGCTCCGCGCCACCGACCGCACCGGGATCACCGTCGCCGACCTCGACCGGGCCGCCCGCGTCCGGGCCCCGGACGCCCCGCCGCCGGCGTTCGCGGAACCGCCCCGGTCGTAGGGATCCCGGGGAATGGGTGGGTCGACGGTCGTCATCGGGTGGCAGCTCGTCGTCGCGCTGGTGGCGCTCGTCGTCCTCGCCGCGGCGGCGGCCGGGTTCGGGCGGCTGGGCACGTCCCGCTCGTCGGTCGTCGCGGCGGTCCGGGCCGCCGTCCAGCTCGCGGTGGTGGCGGCGGTGATCCTGGCGCTGGTCCGTTCCTGGTGGGGCACGGTCGTGTTCGTCCTGGTCATGCTCGGTGTCGCGACGTGGACCTCGGGCCGCAGGATGACCCCGGGCCACAGCGGGCTGTTCGCCGGGCTCGCGATCGTCGCCGGCACCGTCCCGGTCCTCGCGATCGTGCTGGCCACCGGCACGGTGCCGCTGACCGGGATCGCCGTGGTGCCCGTCGCCGGGATCGTGATCGGTGGCGCGATGAGCGCGACCTCGCTGGCCGGGCGCCGGGCCCTCGACGAGCTCGCGGCACGGCACGGCGAGTACGAGGCCGCGCTGGCGCTGGGCCTGCTCGACCGCGACGCCGCTCTGCTGCTGATCCGCCGCTCGGCGAGCGACGCGCTCGTCCCGCCGCTGGACCAGACGCGCACGGTCGGCCTGGTCACGCTGCCCGGGGCGTTCGTCGGCGTGCTGCTCGGTAGTGGCGACCCCGTCCAGGCGGGCGCGGCTCAGCTGCTGGTCCTCGTCGGGCTGCTCGCCGCGGAGACGATCGCCGTGCTCGTCGCCGTCGAACTGGTCGCCCAAGGACGGGTCCGGCGCCCGCACCGACACCCCGCCTGACGTCCACGAATGACGCGCCCTGGCGGTCGTCGGCCCCGACGGCAGCGATGGTGCGTCGCTCACGGGGTGATCGGCGCGCCGAATGGGTGTCGGCGGAGCCCGCATGACGTCCAACCGATGCCGGTGTTGCTCCGTAGCATCGGCGGCCGTGACGGAGGAGAACCCACGCCGGACGGGGCGCCCGCCCCTGACCGACAGCGCCGCGCTCCTCGCCGCGGCCCGTCGGATCGGCTTCGTCGACCTCACCGTGGGCGCGGTGACCGCGGCGGTCGGGGTCAAGTACTCCACGTTCTACCGCCACTTCCCGAGCGTCGAGTCCCTGCTCTCCGCGCTCGTCGACCAGGTCCTCGACGAGACGCCGTTCCCCGAACCGGGCCCACCCTGGCAGGAGCACCTCGCGCGGACCTCGGCGACGATGTTCGACCTGCTGCGCTCCCACCCCGGCCTGGCCCAGGCCCTGGCACGGCTGCCCGAACGCCCGGACCGGCTCGTCGAGATCTGGGCGGGCACCACCGACGTCCTGCTGGCGGCCGGGTTCAGCGGCAAGGACGCCGTCCTGGGCGCCACCGGCGCGTTCGAGCTCGCCATCCAGCCCTGGATCGACAGCCCCGGCACCGGGGCGGGCGGCGCGGTGCGCCGGGAGCAGGCGCGGGCCCTGCGGCACCCGATCGACGACCGCATCCGCGAGGCGATGGCCGCCGCCGTCGACGATCCGCCGGCCGGCTGGATCCGGGACAAGGTCGACCTGCTGATCCAGGGTCTCGCGACGCGCCTGCCCGCGCCCGGCGCGGACCCGACCACCGTCTAGCGGGACGCTCGCACCCGCCACGAGTGAGGACACCCTAAGGTAGGGCGATGCGACGACGACTCGTAGGAACCGCATGAACGGCCACGTTCAGGGCCGAGGGCGCACCACGGTCCTGGCGGACGGACGTGAGCTGTTCGCGATGGAGCTCTCCCCCGACCGCACCCCGACCGTCGTCTTCGAGGCGGGCGGGGCGGCGAACCGGTCCACCTGGGCGCTGGTGCAGCCCGCCGTGGGGGAGTTCGCCCATGCCGTGGTCTACGACCGGGCCGGCCTCGGACGCAGCCCGCGCGACCCGGTCTCGCGCACCATCCGCCGGATGGCCGACGACCTCGCCGCCCTGCTCGACGACCTGGGGCCCGGCCCGTTCGTGCTCGTCGGGCACAGCGCGGGTGGCGCCATCATCCGGCAGGCCGCGGCGGACCGGCCGGACCGGATCACCGGCCTGGTCCTCGTCGACGTCTCCGACGAGGCGTCGGACCTCCTGCTCACCTCGGCCGCCCGGGCCGTCGAGAAGGTCGCGGGCGTGGTCAGCCTCGCCCTCGCCCACACCCCGCTGATGCCGCGGCTCTACCGGTGGCTGGGCGAGGCACTACCCGCGCAGGCACGGGCCGACCTGGAACGCGAAGGCTTCCAGCCCGAGGTGTTCCGCACGCTGCGGGCGCAGTCCCGCACCTATCTCCGCGAGCTGGCCGCGTTCCGCGAGAACCCACCGGAGCTGGGCGACATCCCGGTCACCGCCGTCTCCGGGGTACTGACCGGATCCGGGATGAACGAGCGGATCCGCGCGAGCGCGAACGCCTCGCACGCCCACCGGGCCCAGCAGTCCCCATCGGGCCGACACGTCCTGGCCCGGAACTCCGGACACTACGTCCCGATTACCGACCCGGAGCTCGTCACGGCCGAGATCCGCAGGCTGGTGGACGGTGGCCGTGACGTCACAGGTCCAACAGCCCCGTGACCGGGGTCGGGATCCCGAGGGACCGTTCGAGCACCCGACCCGCCGCGAGGCAGACGTCCTCCCGGTGGCGAGGGCCGATGATCTGGACCCCCAGCGGCTGGCCGTCGACGATCCCGGTCGGCACGGCGACGGCCGGCACTCCCGCGCACGTACTCGCAGTGCACAGCCGCATGCCGAGCATCGCGCGCAGCCCCTGCTCGGCGTCGAACGGATCGATGTCGAACGGACGCTCGGTGTACACCGGGCCGAGGATCAGCGGGTACCGCTGCGCGAACAGGTCCCACTCCCGCATCACCCCGAAGCGCGTCGCCGTGGCCTCGAGGTAGCCGGCCAGATCACCCGGCGGCTGCCGGGCCATCGACAGTTCCATGTGCCGGGCCGACTCGTCGGTGAGCAGGCGCCGGATCTGCGGCCACTGCAGGCCGAACTCGGAGGAGATCATCGTGCCGTAGGAGGTCAGGGCATCCGCCAGGCGCGGCGGTTCGGCCTCCTCGACCTGATACCCCGCCTCGCGCAGCACCGCGGCCGCCGCCTCCAGCTCCGCCGCGACCTGCGGGTGCACCCCCAGACCTCCGGGGTCCACGGTCAGCGCGACCCGCTTCGGCAGTTCGACGCCCGGCCTGCTCGGCCCGGTCCGCGGGTCCGCCACATCGGCGCCGCCGAGTACCGCGAAGGCCAGCTCCAGGTCCGCGACCGTGCGGGCGATCGGGCCGTCGACGGGGAACACCTGCGAGGCGAGTGTCGGGTCGGCGCCGCCGATGCGATGGTCCTGCGCGATCGCCCCGAGGCTCGGCTTGAGCGCGGCGACCCCGCAGAACATGGCGGGGAGCCGGGTCGAGCCGCCGGAGTCGTTGCCGATCCCGAGCGCCGCCATCCCGGCAGCGGTCGCGGCCCCGTCACCCCCGCTGCTGCCGCCGGGGCTGCGGATCGCACCCCACGGGTTGCGGGTCTCGCCGAAGAGCTGGCTGACGGTGTTGTTTCCGCCGATCGTCAGGTCCGGCATGTTCGTGTGCCCCACCGGGATCGCCCCCGCGGCACGCAACCTGCGGACCGCCGGGGCATCGTCCGCGGCGACCGCGTCCCGGAAATGCGGCACCCCGTGGGTGGTCGGGCGGCCGGCGACGTCGACGTTCTCCTTGACCGTGAACGGCACGCCGGCCAGCGGAGGGGTGCCCGCACCCGCCCGGAGGGCCTCGTCGATCCGGTCCGCCTCGTCGAGCGCCTCCGGAAACGCGATGGTGATCGCGTTCACGGCGGGGTTCACCTCCGCGATCCGGGTGCGATGAGCCTCCACGACCTCGCGGGCCGACACGTCGCGGTCGCGGACGGCACGGGCGATCTCGCTCGCGGTCCACATCCAGATCTCGTCCATACCGCTAACATACAGACCTGTATCTGAATACGCCCCTGGATTTCAGTGCTCGACGGGCGGCATCCAGGACCTGGTCAACAGGGCCACCGCGTCGACGACGACGTCCGCCGGGATCCCGTCCGGCGCGAGCATGCGTTGCAGCAGCAGGCCGTCCTCCAACGCGTGCACGATCAGGGCGAGCCGGGCGGGGTCGGCGGGCGGCTCGGCACCGTGCTCGGCGAACAGCGACCGCAGGGCGTCCTCGTGCGCGGCCCGCGCGAGCTCCTCGCGCTCGGCCAGCGCCGGCCGGGCCTCCGGATGCCGCAGCGCGTGCAGCAGCAGCTCCAGACGCAGGGCCAGCCAATCCTCCAGGTGCTCGGCGCGGTCACGGTTCCAGCGGCGCAGAGCCGCGTAACCGTCACCGTCGGCGTTGCCGAGCTCGCGCACCTCGGCCAGCTCGTGCTCGGTGCGGCGCCGGAGCAGCGCGCGCACCAGATCGTGCTTGTCGGCGAAGTTGCCGTAGAACGCGCCGCGGGAGAACCCGGCACGCTCCACGATCTGCTCGACCGAGGTGCCGTTGACCCCCCGCTCGGCGAAGAGCAGCCCCGCCGACTCCAGCAACAGCTCACGGGTCCGCGCCCGGCTCTGTTCGCGCGTCAGTCGTCCGGCCACCGCATCACCCTACGAGCGGGCACCGGGCGCTTCATCCCCGCACAACGCGATCAGCTTCGTCACGGTGTTGAGGTTGCGCGCGGTCCCGGGAACCGCCAGCGCCCGCCCGACGGCGTCGGGCTTCATCTGCGGGCGGCCGGCACCGCCGCTGTAGCGGATGTGCATCTCGCGGCCCTCGACGTCCCAGACGTCGTCGCCGATCGGGAACGTCCGCGCCTTCGCCACCGCGGCCTCGGTGGGCTCGCCCAGCAGGAACACGACGTAGGAGTACTTCGGCTCGATCACCTCGAACGGGTGCGCCGCCAGCGCTGCGGCCAGCCCGTCGGGTGTGCGGGAGATCGCCTCCCGGAAGAACCCGTGCCGGGCCTCGATCGCGCGCTCCAGCGCACGGTCGTACGCGTCCGGGTCACCCGGCACGTCGGCGATCAGGTTCCCGCTGGCGATGTAGGTCCGGGGAGCGAGCGCACCCAGCTCGGCCGCGATGTCGCGCAGCGAGGCCATCGGCAGCGTCGCGCCGCCGACGTTCACCGCCCGCAGGAGGATCACCCGGACACTCATCTGCCTGAGTATGGCGTCACGGATCCCGGGACCGGCGCCGACCCGCCGCACCCGCCGGACGCGCTCCCGGACCGGTCGCTCGCCCACTCACGCAGCGTCGCCGCGCGGATCTTGCGGCCGTTCGTGCCCGACGTCGTCGGCATCTCCTCGATCACGTGCACCGTCTCGGGCACCTTGAACCGCGCCAGCCCCTCGGCGCACCACGCCCGCAGCGCGTCCGGGGCAGGGGCAGGGGCGCGACCGTCCTCGGCGACGACGAACCCGACCGCGACCGTCGCGCCGTCCGGGCCCTCGACGCCGACGACCTTCGCCGTGAACACGTCCGGATGCGCGGCCAGCCGGATCTCGATCTCGGAGGGGTCGACGAGGAACCCGCGCAGGCGCAGCGCGTCGCCCATCCGGCACACGTAGGCGAACACGCCGTCGTCGACGAGCGTGCCGAGATCCCCGGAGTGGAACCATCCGTCCGCGGTGAACGCCCGGCCCCGGGCCGCGTCGTCACCGAGGTAGCCGTCGACGACGTTGGGGCCGCGGAACTGCAGCTCCCCCTCCTGCCCGGGCGGCAGCGGCGCGTCGCCGACCGGGTCGGCGACCCGGACCTCGATGCCGGTGTGCACAACCCGCCCGCCGCCGACCCAGCGTCCGGGCTCGGGCTCGTCGTGCGGCCAGAACGAGGCGAGCGCGAACAGCTCGGAGGATCCGTAGACGCCACTGGTCGACGTGCCGAACTCGTCGCGGGCCCAGGCGGCGAGCTCGCGGGAGCGGCCCTGGAAGTCCGCGACGCCCCACCAGCGCCACGCCGAGAGGTCCCGGGGCCGGGCCGTCCACGCATGCTGCAGGCGCAGCACCAGGTCGTCGCCGCCGACGACGTGCGTGACGCCGAGGCGCGCCATGTCGTCGAGCACCGCGTCGGCGTCGAACGCGGGGTGGAACACGCACGTCGCGCCGGCGGCCAGCGCGGCCATCGCGGTGTTGTAGCCGAACACCCCGGACAGCGGCAGCGCGCACAGCACCGGGTCGCCGTCGGCGATCCCGATCGTCGCCGCGTCGGCGACGGCGTGCGCCAGCACACCCGTCCCCCGGTGCGCCGCGAGCTTGGGCATGCCGGTGGATCCGGAGGTGGTGAACGCGACGAGGAGGTCGTCCGGGTCCGAGTCCGGCAGCGCGGGTGCGTCACCGGGGCCGTGGCCGGGAACCCACGCACCGGATCCGACGTCGTAGGTCGCCGGATCGGGTGCCGCGTGGCCCGGCCCGGCCACCACCGCGACGGCCGGCGCGGGCGCGTCGGAGCTCGCGACGGCGTCGCGGAGCCGGCCGAGCAGGTCGAGGCCGTGGAAGTCGTGCGCGATCGCCAGCAGCACCGGCCGCGCCCGGTCCAGGACGTGCGCGACCTCGTCGACGTTGTAGCGGGTGTTGATCCCGATCACGTGCGCGCCCCGGGCGGCGACGGCGAACTGCCAGGCCAGCGCGTCGCTCCAGTTCGGCAGCCAGACCGCGACGCAGTCCCCGGCGCCGGCGCCCCGGCCGCGCAGCTCCTCGGCGAGCACGACGGTCCGGCGCCACAGCTCGCCACGGGTGACCGGGACCGTCTCTCCGCCGGGTCCCCTGTCCAGCACGGCGACGGTGTCCGGATCGCGGCGCACCAGCCGTCCGAGCAGGTCCGGGACGTCGCGCGGCATCGCGCCGGGGAGTGGGAACGCCGTCACCGGGTGCGGGACGACGGCCGGGGCCTCACTCATCGGGTTACCTCCGCCGGGTCGCTCTGCGAGGCGGCGAGCTCGCGCAGCCAGCCGTCGAGCACCGCGTCGAACGCCTCGATCTCCTCCATCGGATAGTGCCCGATTCCCTCGAGCACCGTGCACCGCGCGCCGGGTATCTCTCCCGCGGCCCAGCGGACCGCGTCCGGGTCCAGCCACAGGTCGTCCCTTCCGACGACGAGGTGCGCCGGGCACGTGACACCGCCGAGCGCGTCGCGCAGGTCGTGCGCGGTCCAGCCGAGCAGGTCCGAGGTGGACACGGCCGGGTCCTCGCGGCGGTGCATGGTGGCGATCAGCTCGGCCTTCCGCTTCGGTACCGAGCTCCCGATGACGGCGAGCCGGTCCGAGGCCCGGCAGGCGAGGTCGAGGGTGATCTTGCCGCCGATCGAGCAGCCCACGACGTAGGGGCGATCGACCTCGAGCTCCGCGAGCAGCTCCAGGCACCAGCCGGCGTAGGTTCCGAGGTCGGTGACCGGCCCGCCGGGGGCGGGCTATCGAGGACACCCCGGTGTTCCGGGAGATGGCCCAGCGCACGGCCGAGTCCGCGCAGGACGCCGGGCTGCGCAAGGCCCCGCTCGGCGCCGCGGTGAAGACCTACTGGCGCCAGATCCTGCAGGCCGCCGGTGCGTTCTTCGTCGTCAACGCCACGTTCTACATCCTGATCAGCGGGATGCTCGACTACGGCACCAAGACGGTCGGCCTGTCCCGCACCGAGATCCTGGTGTGCGTGATGGTCGCCGGCGCCACCCAGGTGATCACGATGCCGTTCTTCGGCGCGCTGACCGACCGGATGGGCAGCCGCAAGAAGCTCTACCTCACCGGCACCGTGCTGATGGCGGTGTTCGCGCTCCCGATGTTCTGGCTGATCGACACCGGCTCGGTTCCGATGGTGCTGCTCGCGCTGCTGATCGGCTTCACGATCCACGCGACGATGTACGGCCCGCAGGCCGCGCTCTACGCCGAGATGTTCCCGGCCGACGTCCGGTACTCCGGCGCCTCGCTCGGCTACCAGCTGGCTTCGGTGCTCGCCGGTGGCCTGGCGCCGTTCATCATGGCCTCCCTGCTCGCGGTGACCGGTGCGTCCTGGTCGGTCGCGCTCTACATCATCGGCACGGCGGCCGTCACGTTCGTCGCGGTGGCCACCATCAAGGAGCGCTACCGCCGCGACCTCTACGAGACCTCCGAGGAGTCCGACGAGTCCGCGCGGGCCGGGGCCGCACACTCCGCCTGAGCGTCGGTCACGGCTCCGGGCCCACCCGGGGTCGCGCCATCGACGCCACGATCCGCGGAGTCGATCACGTGCCGCGGGGTCCGGGACGGGTCGTTAGCCTGGCCGGACGGTCGGCGGGCCCTCGAACGGTGGCCGCGGCGACCGTACCGACGCCGACGCCGACACGGGAGCTATGTGGCCTACGACGACCTGGTGCCCGACCTCGAGCGGGCCAACGCCGCCCGGATGTATGACTACCTGCTCGGCGGCGCCCACAACTTCGCCGTCGACCGGGAGGCGGCCGACCGAGCCCTGACCCGACGCGCCGATCTGGCCGAGGTGGCGCGGGCCAACCGCCGGTTCCTGGCCCGGGCGGTGCGCTGGTGCCTCGACCACGACGTCGACCAGTTCCTCGACCTCGGCTCCGGGGTCCCGACCGTCGGCAACGTGCACGAGATAGCGCACGGATACGCCCCCGGCGCCCGCATCGCCTATGTCGACATCGAGCCGGTCGCCGTCGCGGCGGGGCGGAGCCTGGTCTCCGGATCCGACCTGGTCACCGTCACCCACGGCGACCTACGGCAGCCCGACTCGGTGCTGGGCGCCCCCACCGTCGCCGGGCTCCTCGACCTCACCCGCCCGGTCGCGGTGCTCGCGGTCGCGGTACTGCACTTCGTCCCCGGCGACCGCACCGCGCTGCTGGACGGGTACCGGCGCGCGCTGGCCCCGGGCAGTGTCCTGGCACTGAGCCACGGCAGCGACGACGTCGACGATCCGGAGCTCGCGGCCCGCGTGCGCGCCGGAGTCGAGGCCTACCGCGGTACCGCCAGCGAGGCCCACCTGCGGACCCGGGCCGAGATCGTCGACGCTCTGGGCGGCGAGGATCGTCTGGTGCCACCGGGGCTCGTGGAGCTCGAGGACTGGCCGGTACCGCAGAGTGCCCGCCCGGGCACCGGGATGTTCGGCGCGCTGTCCCGTCTCGGAGCCGGCTGACCCGGTCGGCGGGAGATGCGGACCCGTTCTGTCCGCTGTCGGTGTCATGGTGGCGCCCGACGCCACGAACGGAGTACGCCGAATGAGCAGCCACATCCAGGTCACCTTCGACGCCCACGACCCGGGGGCGCTGTCGACCTTCTGGCGCGACGCGCTGGGCTACGTCCACCCCGGCCCGCCCGGCGTCGACGTGCCCGAGGGCACGGACCCGCTGGCCGCGTGGGACGAGTTCCTCGCGGGGATCGGCGTGCCGCAGGAACAGCGCAACACGAGATCGGCCATCGAGGACCCGGACGGGCGCGGGCCACGGCTGTTCTTCCAGCAGGTGCCGGAGGGCAAGGTCGCCAAGAACCGCGTCCACCTCGACGTCCGCGCGGCGCCCGGGCTGCAGGGAGACGAGCGGATGGCGGCGCTGGAGGCCGAGTGCGCGCGGCTCGTCGCGCGGGGGGCGACGCGGTTACGCCGCGACGAGCCCGCTCCCCCGTTGGCGTTCGGCACGATCGTGATGGCCGACCCCGAGGGCAACGAGTTCTGCCTGGACTGACCCGCCCCGGTCGGTGTCGCACCGGAA
>JAKDNL010000278.1 GCA_030451825.1 Pseudonocardia sp.
AGGGGTGGATGCGCGGTTCCACCCGGGATCGACGTCCGGGCTGACGATCTCCGGCTCGTCCGGCGACAAGCTTCTCCCATGAGTCCGATCGAGATCGCCGTTATCGCATTGCTGGTCCTGTGGGTCCTGTACCGACAGGTCGCCGGTCGGTTCGTCCGCCCGATCGGTCGGGCGATCGTGGTCCCGGTGGTGATCGTCGGGGCCGGGTTGGTGACGATGGTCCAGGCGCATCCGCCGGTGACCGCGGCCGGGCTGCTCGTGGTCGGCCTGGCGCTGGCCGCCACCACCGGGCTCGGCGTCGTGCGTGCCACCGCGATCCGGCTGGAGCTGCGCGAGGGGTGGCTCTACCAGCGCGGTGGGCTGGCGATGGCCGCGCTGTGGGTGTTGACGATCGGTGTGCGGGTCGGGATGGAGTTCCTCGGCTACACGGTCGGCGCAGGTCCGCTACTCACCACGACGCTGGCGCTCTCGCTCGGGCTGAGCCTGGTCGTGCAGTACCTGGTGCTGACCCGTCGGGTCGCCGCAGACGGGCGCCCGGTGCGACGCGACGCCGGGCGTGCACGGGACCGGCGCCAAGCCACACTGTGACCATGTCCCGCACGCCGGCCGGGCAGGGCACCGCTCCCGTCGGACGGGGCGCGGTGTCCGGCATCGTCCTGGATCCCGTCGTCGGACGGTGGCGCCGGTTCAACACCCTGTTCTGGCTGCCCACCCTGATCTTCGGCCTGTTCTGGGACGGACCGCGCGGCCATGGCCCGCTCTCGTTGGTGGTCATCGGGCTGACGCTGGTCTCGCTCGGCTGGATCGCCACCTCGTTGCGGATGCTGTCCCCGCCATGGGTCGACTCAGATTGCCCGACGGCTGGTGGTCGGCGAGGCCACGGTGAAGACGCACGTCAACCACATGTTCGCCAAGGCCGGTCTGCGCGACCGGGCCCAGGCCGTCAGCTACGCCTACCGGCACGGTCCGGCCGGCGGGTGAGCCGAGGCCCGGACGGCGCTCGATGACGATCCGGCGAGGCCGTGGAGGGGCGGACGAGACGTTCCGTCGTCGGCCGGTTACCCGGAGCTGCTCCATTCGGCGCGACCGGCACGGGTGACCGGACGCCGCGAGCGCCGTTGAGATCGGACCGTTCGGCGCATCCGATCACGCTTCGCCTCTGCCAGGCTCGGCCACGGCTCCGGCCGGCGCCCGGACACGGCCCCGATGTCCCCGTCCGCAGCCCTCGCTCCCCGGCGAGCACGCCCGCCGGCGGTCGCGGACGAGCCCGCCAGCGACCGTCGGCATGGAGATCCATGCCGCTGCCGACCCGTCGCGAGATCGCCGGCTACTTCCCGCGCGGGTACGCGCTCAGTGACGAGGACTGGCTACGCCGGCACCGGATCGTACTGGGCGTGCTGATCGCGCACGTCCCGGCGATCCTGCTGTTCGGGCTGTACCTGGGCTGGAGCCTCCAGGCATCGCTGCTCGCGGCCGCCGTCCCGGCGGTGTGCAGCGCGCTGGGACGGGTGCTGCAGGACCGGCGGCGCCTCTCCTCCGGCCTGGTCACGCTGGGCCTTGTCACCTGTTCGGCCGCCCTGGTCGTGCTCAGTCACGGCACGATCGAGGCGCACTTCCACTTCTTCATCATCATCGGGTTCATCGCGCTCTACCAGGACTGGATCCCATTCCTGCTGAACATCGCGTTCACCGTGCTCAGCCACGGCTTCGGGTCGGCGCTGCACGGTTCGATGATCTTCAACCACCACGCGGCGCAGGTATCGCCCTGGCTGTGGTCGCTCGTGCACGGCCTGGCCGTGCTGTTCGCCTGCACCGCGACGATGGTGTTCTGGCGGATCACCGAGGAGCAGCAGCAGGAGCGCCTGGCCCTCGCCGAAGAGCTCACCGCGCTCGGCCGTCGCCGGTTCACCGCGGACCTGCTGGTCAACCTGGCCCGGCGCAACCAGAGCATGCTCCACCGGCAGACCGACATCATCAACCAGCTCGAGGAGTCCGAGCGCGACCCGGACACCCTCGCCGAGCTGTTCGTCCTCGATCACCTGACCACCCGGGTCCGGCGCAACTCGGAGAACCTGCTCGTGCTGTCCGGGGAGACACCCTCGCGGATGTGGAGCAATCCGGTCCCGCTGCGTGACGTCGTGCGGGCGGCCATCGCGGAGACCGAGGAGCTCGAGCGGGTCACGTTCACCGTCGACGAGCACGCCGCCGTGCTCGGCCACACCGTCACCGACGTCACCCACCTGCTGGCCGAGCTGACCGAGAACGCGGTCCGCTTCTCGCCCCCGGACTCGACCGTCGCGATCTGCACCCGGCAGGACCGGCAGGACCTGGGCGGGCACGTGCTGACCGTCGAGGACTGCGGCGTCGGCATGCCCGACGCCGACCTGGAGGCGGCGAACGAGCTGCTCGCGGACCCGCCCGAGGTGGACCTGTCGGTGGCGCACCGGCTGGGCTTCCACGTGCTCGCGCGGCTGGCCGGCCGGCACCGGATCCGGGTCACGCTGTGCAGCACGCCGGGCTCCGGGATCACCGCGGTGGTCTCGATGCCGAGCGCGATGTTCGCCCCTCCCCCCGCACAAGCCGGCCCGGCCGACGGGAACGGGAACGCCGCCGAGATCATCGCCGCCGCGGACCGCGACGGCGCCGCGTTCGACGCCGCCGGGGAGACCGGTGGCAGGAACGGCCACAACGGGAACCGGAACCGGAACGACGGGAACGGGAACGGGCTGCCGAACCGGGCGCCGGGCATCCTGTCCACCGGGACCACTCGGCCCGGCTTCGGCCATCCCGGGCCGGGCTGGACCGGCTGGTGGGAGGTGGACGAGTCGGCACCGGCCGCGCCCGGCGCGACCCCGTCCCCGGCTGCGTCACCGGCATCCGGCCCGGCGCCGTTCCCGCCCACGTCCCCGGCACCCGCTCCGGCTCCGGCTGCGCCCCCCGCACCCGCACCGCGCTCGTCGCCGCAGCCGCCACCACCGTCGCCGGCTGGCCCACTGCCGATCCCGGCCCAGCGCGCCGACGAACCGCCGCTGGACATGCCGACGACGCTGCGCCGCCGGGTCCCGCAGACGAGCCTCGCCCCCGAGCTCCGCGAGCGCGGGCCGATGCCCGAGCCCACGGCGTCGCTGTCCGGGGAGCGCGCCGCCGAGGCCGCACAGGCACTGTCCCGATTCCAGGCCCAGCGTGACGCCGCACGGGCCGAGAGCGACTCGGCCCCGGTCGTCGAAGCCGCCGACGACGGGGCCCGGTCATGAGCCGCGGTCCCGACTGGCTCGTCGCCGACTTCGCCGCTCGCACCCCGGGTGTGCGGCACGCCCTCGCGGTGTCCGCGGACGGGCTGCGGATCGCGACGTCCACGGGGCTGGACGACGGCCTCGCCGACGGGCTGGCGGCCGCCGCATCCGGCCTGCTCAGCCTGGCCCGGGGCACCGCGTCGCTGCTCTCCACCGGCACGCCGACCCAGACGATCCTGGAGATGACCGGCGGCTACCTGTTCCTCAGCCCGGTCGGGCGCGGCGCGGTCCTCGCCGTGCACGCCGACCGCGGCTGCGACATCGGGATGCTGGGCTACGAGATGACGATGCTCGCCGGGCGGGTCGGGCACGCGCTCGAACCCGCCGCCCGCGCGCCCGGGGTATCCGGGTGAGCACACACCGGCAGCCGGACGAGGGACGCACCGACGGCCGGGTCGTACCCGCCTACGCCCTCACCCGGGGCCGCACCCACAGCAACCTCGACCTGCCGATCGAGTCGCTGGTGACCCGCACCGATCGGGCGCAGCGGGCGGGCGCGGAGCTGCAGCTGGAGTACCGGGCGATCCTGGCGATGGCCGAGCGGCCGGTGTCGCTGATGGAGGTCGGCGCCCACCTCGGTGTCCCGGTCGGAGCCGCCCGGGTGCTCGTCGCCGAGCTCGCCGAGGACGGCCTGCTCACCGTGCACACCCCGCCGTCGTCGGACGGCGGCCGTCCGGCTCCGGCCCTGCTGGGCCGCCTGGTGAAAGGACTCGTGAGTGCTGAGCGAAGCTTCCGGATCGGTCATGAGCGCTGAGCCGGGCGGGACGGACGCTCCGGCCACGGCGCCCGTCCCGCTGAAGATCCTCGTCGCGGGGGGCTTCGGCGTCGGGAAGACCACGCTCGTACGTTCGATGTCCGAGATCCCGCCGCTGCTCACCGACGAGGGCATGACGGCCGCCTCGGTCGGCGTCGACGACACCCGGGCCGTCCCGGGCAAGACGACCACGACCGTGGCGATGGACTTCGGCCGGATCACCGTCGACGAGGGGCTGGTGCTCTACCTGTTCGGCACGCCCGGTCAGGACCGCTTCTGGTTCATGTGGGACGAGCTCGCCCGCGGCGCGGTGGGCGCCGTGGTCCTGGTCGACCTGCGACGGGTCGACGAGTGCTTCGCGGCCGTGGACTACTTCGAGAACCGGGGGATCCCGTTCGTCGTCGGGGTGAACGGCTTCCCCGGCGCCGACGCGTTCACCCCGGATGCGGTCCAGGAGGCGGTCGGGGTCGCGGCGGACACACCGGTACTGCGGATGGACGCCCGCGAGCGCGGGTCCTGCCTGTCCACGCTGATCGCGCTCGCCGAGCACGCCTTGGAGCGTTCCCGGACCCCGAGCTGAGCGAGGTGGGGGCGCTGACGCCGATCGCGCTCTCCTCAGACGAGCTCGACCGCGCAGGTCACGCCGGGAGCACGCGCCAGCCGGGCGTCCGCGGTGACCAGCGGAAGGGCCAGGCGCACGGCCAGCGCGACGTAGAGGGCGTCGTAGAAGGTCACGGTGTGGCGCAGGGTCCAGGCGAGGTCGGCCGGCGGACCGGCGTGCGGGTAACGGTGGTCGACCAGCATCCGGCCCGCCTTCAGCGCGGACCCGGCCTCGGCGGGGCTCAGCAGTCCGGCCTGCTCGTGGCTGCGCAGCACCGACCCGACCTCGGCGTCGATCAGGTGTGGGGCGTGCCGACGGGTGCCGGGGAACGTGTCCCGCAGGGCCGCCGACGCCGCGTCCTTGCCACCCAGTGCCAGCACCAGCGCGGAGGCGTCGATGACCTTGTCGATCACCGTCGGCCGTCGGCCAGATCGGACAGCACCGACTCCCGGGTGGCACCGGGGGTGTCGTCGGCGGCACGGGCCGACTCCATCGCGGCCAGCACCTCCTCGGTGGTCGGGCGGCCGGCGAAGTCGACGACCCAGTCCCGCATGTAGGACTGGATCGACCGCCCGGCCGCCCGTGAGCGCAGCCGGATCACCTCGTAGGCGTCCTCGGGGATCTCGCGGATCTGGATGGTGGCCATAGCGCTACTGTAGCGCTGCTGCGCTGCTCAGGTCGCGGTATCCGCCCGCGCCGTCGGCGCCACCACGGCACCGTGGCGCAACCC
Source organism: Pseudonocardia sp. (assembly GCA_030451825.1). Taxonomy (GTDB): domain Bacteria; phylum Actinomycetota; class Actinomycetes; order Mycobacteriales; family Pseudonocardiaceae; genus Pseudonocardia. Next base: position 5,379 of record JAKDNL010000278.1, read on the forward strand.
CGCTAGGGTCCGTCGTCGTGCGTCTCGTCCTCGCCTCGGCCTCCCCTGCCCGTCTCGGTGTCCTGCGCGCGGCGGGGGTCGATCCGGTCGTCGAGGTCTCCGACGTGGACGAGGACGCCCTCCTCGACGCGCACCCGGACCTCGCTCCGGAGAAGAAGGTGACGCTGCTTGCCGGGGCGAAGGCCACCGCGGTCGCCCGCCGGATCGCCGACACGGAGCCGGACGCCCTCGTCGTCGGGTGCGACTCGATGCTGCACATCGACGGCGAGCTGGTCGGCAAGCCCGGCGACGTCGACACCGCCCGCGAGCGCTGGGCGACGATGGCCGGCCGGACCGGCGAGCTGCTCACCGGGCACACCGTGCTGCGCCTGTCCGACGGCGAGATCGACCGGGTCGCCGAGGGCCATGCCGTGACCGGGGTGCGCTTCGCCGAGCCGACCCCCGACGAGCTGGACGCCTACCTGGCCACCGGCGAGCCGTTGCAGGTGGCGGGGTCGTTCACGCTCGACGGGCTCGGCGGGTGGTTCGTCGAGGGGATCGACGGGGACCCGTCGAACGTGATCGGGATCAGCCTGCCGCTGCTGCGCCGCCTGCTCGGCGGGGTCGGGGTGAGCCCGGTCGAGCTCTGGGGCACCTGAGGCCCCACGCGCCACGCAGCCGCGCTGGTGCCTGCGGGGGCACCCCGACCGTACGAACGGAGCGCTCGTTCACTCCGGCCGTACGAACGGAGCGCTCGTCCATCCGGGCCGGCAGGTACCGGGCACGGGTGCGGCTGCACGAGCGCTCCGCTCGTCCACCCCGGCCGTACGAACGGAGCGCTCGTCCACCCGGGCCGGCTGGTGCCGGGCATGGGCGCGGGGGCGGGGGCGGTACTACCCTCGCGCCCATGACTCCGCACGACACCGATCCGAAGCTCGCCGAGTACGCGCACCCGGAGCGCCTGGTCACCACGACGTGGCTGGCCGAGCACCTGGGCGACGACGGACTCGCGGTCGTCGAGTCCGACGAGGACGTGCTGCTCTACGAGACCGGCCACATCCCGGGCGCGGTCAAGGTCGACTGGCACACCGAACTCAACGACCCGGTGACCCGCGACTACGTCGACGGGACCCGGTTCGCCCAGATCATGGGCGAGCGCGGCATCACCCGCGACACCACGATCGTCGTCTACGGCGACAAGAACAACTGGTGGGCCGCCTACGCGCTGTGGGTGTTCTCGCTCTTCGGTCACGAGGACGTGCGGCTGCTCGACGGCGGCCGCGCCAAGTGGGCCGACGAGGGCCGCGAGATGACCACCGAGGCGCCGAAGCCGGAGCAGGTGGACTACCCGGTCGTCGAGCGCGACGACTCGAAGATCCGCGCGTTCAAGGACGAGGTGGTCGCCCACCTCGGCAAGCCCATGGTCGACGTCCGGTCACCGCAGGAGTACTCGGGCGAGAAGCTGCACATGCCCGACTACCCGCAGGAGGGCGCCGTGCGCGGCGGGCACATCCCGGGCGCGGCGAGCGTCCCGTGGGCCCGCGCCGCGGCCGACGACGCGACGTTCAAGTCCCGTGCCGACCTGGAGGCGATCTACCAGGAGGAGCAGGGACTGAAGCCCTCCGACGACGTCGTCGCCTACTGCCGGATCGGCGAGCGCTCCAGCCACACCTGGTTCGTGCTGACCCACCTGCTCGGCTTCGGCACCGTCCGCAACTACGACGGCAGCTGGACCGAGTGGGGCAACACCGTGCGCGTCCCGATCGCACAGGGCTCGGAGCGGGGCTCGGCGTGAGGCCCGCCGACATGTTCACTCCCGTGGAGGCGGCATGAGTACCGCCGACATGCTCACTCCCGTGGAGGCGGCATGAGTACCGCGTTGCCTCCGCAGCTCGCGGAGCTGGTCGACGACTTCTCCGCGGTCGGCCCGAAGGACCGGCTGCAGATGCTGCTCGAGCTCTCCCGGGAGCTGCCCGACCTGCCCGAACGCTTCGCCGACCGCGCGGAGTCGATGGAGCAGGTGCACGAGTGCCAGTCGCCGCTGTTCCTCGCCGTCGAGGTGGCCGACGGCGGCGAGCGCCCGGTGCATCTGTTCTTCTCCGCCCCGCCCGAGGCTCCGACCACCCGCGGCTTCGCCTCGATCATGTACACCGGCCTCGACGGGGAGCCGGCGCGGACCGTGCTGGACGTGCCGGACGACTTCTACACCGATCTCGGGCTGGCTGAGGCGGTGAGCCCGCTGCGGCTGCGCGGGATCTCCGCGATGCTCGCCCGGATCAAGAACCAGGTCCGCGCCGCGACCGGCTGACGCGCGACCACCTCACGCAAAGGTCCACGCCGAACCTCAAAGCTTGGTGAAGTTCGGCGTGGACCGGCGTGTCCCCGCCCACACTGTGACGTGTCGAACATCCGACACCTGGCACGGGGGGTGGTGGGTATGGGTCCGAACCTCAGCGGTGCGACCTGGGGGATCTCCGGCTCCACATTCCTGGTCGTGTACGCGGTGATCGCCCTGGTGACCCTGGGCGCGGTTCTCCGGACACGACACGTACTGCGGGCCGGTCGGCCGGTCCCCGCGGACGAGCTCGACCGGCACCCGGAGTGTCTCGCGTACCTCAACGGCGGTCGTGAGCTGGCCGTCTACGCGGCGCTGAGCGCCATGCACGTCGACGGCAGCATCACCACGGCCGACCGGGCCGCCGGCATGGTCCGGGCCGGGGGGCCCGTCCCGGCACACGGCAGCCGGCTGCAGCGCGCGATCCACGCGGCGACGACCCGGCTGACGCTGCGCCGTGGTCTGACCCACGCCCCGGACGTCGGCCGGGAGCTCGACGACATCGGTGAGCGGCTGGTCCGGTCCGGCCTGCTGCTCTCCGACACCGCCGCCGGCCGCTATCGCGAGGTCGCGTTCTGGATGCTCGCGGTGCTCGCGCTCGGCTTCGTCCGGGCCATGGCCGAGACCGCGAACGGACAGCCGGTCGCCTCCCTGACCGTCGCGATGCTGCTGATCGGTGTCGCGTTCCTGGTGCTCGTCGTGCAGATCCCCCGGCGCACCGCCGCCGGTGACACCGTCCTGGCCGAACAGCGCGAGCGGCACGTCGCGCTGTCGCCGTCGATGCGCCCGGACTGGGTCGCCGTCGGCGCGGGTGCGGCGGCGCTGAGCGTGGGCGTGTTCGGCGTCGGGGCGCGGTACGCCGCGCAGCCGGCGTTCGCCGAGGAGCTCGCGGTACAGAACAGCGCCGCGCTCGGTGGCGGGGGC
>JAKDNL010000888.1 GCA_030451825.1 Pseudonocardia sp.
GGGGGGGGCCGGCGGGGGGCCCGGCGGGCGTGCGGGCCGGGCGGGCGGGGCCGGCCGGCCCGGGGGGACCAGCCGGGCGTGGCCCGGTGCCGGTGGGACGGTCCTGCCCGGGGCGCCCGGGCCGATCCGCGAGGGGTCGCACCGACTCGGTCCGGGTCGTTTCCGGTGATCCGGAGCGACCGCCGTCGCCCGCGCCCGGTTCCGGGCGGACGGGCGGTGGCCCGGGGCGCAGGTCGTCCGGCGCTGCGAAGGGCCCGCCGGTGCGGACCGATCGGATGTCGGTGGGCCGGCTGTCGGAGTGGCGCGATACCGGGGCGGACGAGGGGCCGGGCCCGCCGGGGCCATCCGACGGCGGGCCGGACGGGTCCTCGGGGCCGGAGGGTCCGTTGCGACGGCGACCTGGGCCCCCCTGCGGGGCCTGGGAGAAGCGTCCGGGGTCGGTGGTGCGTTCGTGGCGCCGGGGCCACGGCTGCGACGGCGGCCCGGGTACCGGGCCGCCGGGCGGTGGAGGGCCGGGGCGCCGGGGCCGAGACGTTCCGCCGTCCCCGGGGGTAGGCGGCTGCTCGGTGCGCGGGGCACGGTCCGGACCGGGCTGCCGGCGGTTCGCCGGCGGTCCGCCCGGTGCGGGGGGCCCGTTCTGCCGGGGCCCTGCCGTGGGCGTGCCGGAACCGGCCGGGGGTGCGCCCGCGCGGCCGGGGTCGCGCCGGTCCGGAGCCTGCGGCGGCCCCGAGTACCTGTCCTGCCGTGGTGCGTTCTTCGGGCCGGTGTTGCGGCCGCGATCCTGGTCACGACCGTCGGGATCGCGCGGGTCCGGGCCGTCGCGCGCGTCGTCGTCACGGTTGCGCGGGGATCGCGGAGCGGGGTTCTGCGGTGGGTTCGGGCGGTCGCCACCACGTGGTCGGTCGTCGTCCACCGGGGCACCCCCTGTCACTCTCGGCTCGACAGCATCCCCGGACTCCGGGGCGTCGGAACCGCCGGTGGGTGTGTCGGATCAGTGCGCGGCCCCGTTGCCGGCTTCGGTCCCGTCGAGAGTACTGCCTGTGATCACGATCTCGGTGGGCCCCCACCCACCCTTGTGGGTCACTGGTAGGAGACGAATACCGGCGACGTGGGGCCCACCGCGACCGTCTGCTGCGGTGTGAACATCGGGCTGTCCTCGTCGATGAAGTTCTTCCAGCCCCACCACAGTCCGCGCGGTCCCGGTGCGGCATGCAACGTGTTCCAGGTGCTGAGCTTCACCCCGCGGTCGCCGAAGCCGTCCGCGTGCAGCACGGTCGCCAGCTCGGGATGCGAGGTGACCAGGGTCTGTCGATCGGAGATCATCGGGACCCGGAACTGGTGGATCATGAACACCTTCTGCGGAAGGCGCTTGCGCTTGGTCAGCGCGGCCAGCCAGGCCGAGGTCGCGTTGAGCTCGGCGGCGGTCACCGAGCCCACTTGGACGCGGTGGTGCTCGTTCGGCCCGAGCCTCCACTCCGGATCCAGCGCCAGCCCGACGTTCGGCGCCGAGAGCAGCTCGGTGTAGCGCTTGGCCTGGGTCAGGAAGTCGGTCCGGCCGGGCTGTAGGTCCAGTACGACGTACATGCCGGCCTTGGCCGCCTCGTCCACCCAGGGCTTGAGCTGCGCGACCGTGGACTCCGCGGAGTAGTCCCCGTCGGGGCCCGGCGCCGAGTCGGCGACGGTCGCGATCAGCTCGAAGGCCGGGATCACCGGTTCCGCGACGACGGACCGGTAGCTCGCCGCGAGCTTCTTCGCACGGGCGACCGACTGCGTCACACCCTGTTCGCCGAGGACCCCGAGACCGGGCGTGTCCGGGTGCCCGTAGAGCGCGACCATCCGACGTCCCGGGAAGAGCTGGGTGCCGCCGCCGGGGAGCTGCGGGACCGGCGGCGGTGCCGCCTTCGCGGTCGTCGGCGGCGCGGGAGCGTCGTCCGGGCGTCGGG
>JAKDNL010000279.1 GCA_030451825.1 Pseudonocardia sp.
GTACAAGTTACGTGGAATCACACGGCGGGGTGATCACCGGCAGGGAGCGGTAACCGGCCACCGGGCGCATCCGTTGATTGCGTTGATGATCTCGGAGAAGAAGTGGCCAGTGCTGGGAAGGCACGATCGGGCGTTGGCCTGGCTGCGGCTGCTGGACGATCTTGGCCGTGCGCCACGCACTCTCGATGCGTACACGCGTGGACTGGCGGAGTTCCTCTCTGCGTGCGATCGCGACGGCGTTGATCCGCTGACAGCGACTCGCGCCGACGTCGCCAGCCATGTGCGCGAGCTCCGCGAGCGCCCGAGCTGGCGGGGCGGCAACGTGGTGGCGATCGACTCGGGGTCGGGGTTGGCGAACGCCACGATCCAGCAGCGCCTGGTGCCCGTGCGGTTGTTCTACGACTTCCTCGTCGAGGAGGGCCTGCGGAGCTCCAACCCGGTCGGGCGAGGCCGGTACACACCGGGTCGGCGGGGAGGCGGGACCGAGCGCGGCCTGGTGCCTCGGCTGAGCAAGCTGCCCTGGATTCCGTCCGACCAGCAGTGGAACGACGTCCTACGGGTGGCCGCGAGGGAGCCGGTCCGCAACCGGTTGATGCTCGCACTGGCCTATGACGGGGCGCTGCGCAGAGAGGAGCTGTGCAGCCTGCGTACCGACGATCTTGACCCGGCGCACCGGACGCTGCGGGTGCGGGCCGAGACGACCAAGAACCGCCGCGAGCGTGTCGTGCCGTACTCGGCGCCGACCGGGGTGCTGTTGTCGCAGTACCTCACCCATCGGGCGACCATGAGTCGCGCCCGGGGTCCGCTATTCCTGTCGGAGTCGCGACGCAACCACGCCCAACCGCTGACCTTGTGGACCTGGTCGAAGGTCGTGCACCGGATCGCCGCGGCCGCCGGGGTACCCCGATTCTCCACCCACACCACCCGGCACCTGTGTCTGACCGACCTGGCCCGGATGGGCTGGGAGCTACACGCCATCGCGACGTTCGCCGGTCACCGCAACACCGACTCCACGTTGACCTACATCCACCTCTCCGGGCGGGACCTGGCTGAGAAACTCGCCCGCGGGATGGAGCAGATCCACACGTGGCGCGTCGAGCGGCTCGCCGCGCTCGATCCAGGTTCCGAACCGTGACCAGCCCCGACGACAACACCAACGTCGCCGAACCGAGCCTTCCGGTCGCCGGTCACGAGTCTGGTCCGAGCGGGTGGGCGTGGCCGATCGACCTGTCCGGCTGCGACCGGTCGGCCGTCACCGCGGTCGAGGTGGCAGCTCTGCGCGCTCTGGGCTCGCAGTTGCGTCGTCCGCCTGGGTACGAGCCGCGAAGTCTGGCCTGGCAGCGTGTCCGCCGGCTCGTGGAGCCGCTCGACCGTGCCCGCGACGCGCTGCACATGTCCCGGGAAGGAGCACCGGGCCGACGACAGCGGCGGGCCGCCGACGACGCCATTGGCGTGATCTTGTGGAGGTGCGGACAGAGCGAGACGTCGTTCTGGGATTGGCCACCGGAGACGTGGGCCACCCTGATCGGACCCGGAACGGCGGGCTTCGGCGCGCCCTGGCCCGAGACGATCGACACGGCCGCGCGGCTCTACCTCGTCTGCTACGCCTACCTGCTGACCGGGTTCGTCGACTTCCACCGACTGACGAGGCTGCGCGGCTTGGCCTTGGCCCGGCGGGTGTTCGGCCCCGCCCAGGTCGCGGCCGCCATCGAGCCCGTCAAGAAGGTTCTGACGGGTTGGGGGCACCAGATGGATCAGCAGGCCGGGACCGGCGTCGACACGACCGTCTCCTTGATGCTGCTGGTCAACCGCAGCCCCCGACTCGCGGACCTCGACGATGCCGTAGTCATCGCGTTGCGCGAACACCCCGCCGTGAAACTCAAGACCCGTGGTGAGTCCTACAGCGTGCACCGCGCGCTGGCCGAACTCGGCTACACGAGCCGACCACGGCAACCGCACGGTGTTGCACCGCGGCGGGTCGAGGGCGACGGCTCGGAATGGATGCGGTGGGTTGACCGGTGGCGGACGACCTCGACGCTGACCCCGCCGACGTTGCAGGGCTACTACGGCGTTCTCGCCAAGGCCGACCGTTGGCTCGCCGCGGAACACCCCGAGGTCACCGGGCCGGACTCCTGGACACGGCAGACGTGCGCGAGCTGGGTCGCCAGGGTCAACCGCATGACGATAGGCGAACTCATCCAGCGCCATGACGGTCTCGGGAAGGGTCGACACGGCGCACCTCTGTCGGCGCGCACCAAGGTCGGGCACCTCAACGCCGTGCGCACCTTTCTGCGCGACTGCCAGGAATGGGAATGGATCCCGCGCCGGTTCGATCCCGCCCGGGCGCTGGCGGCGCCGCGCAGCGTGCTGGCGCTGATCGGGCCTGCTCCGCGCATCATCGCTGACGACGTGTGGGCCAAGCTGCTCTGGGCCGGGCTCAACATCGAACCCGACGACCTGCCGGCCAATCCCGGAGGCCTCTTCTACCCGATCACGCTGATCCGCGCGCTCACCCTGACCTGGCTGTTCAGCGGGCTACGCAGCGATGAGACCATTCGGCTGCGCGTCGGGTGTGTCCGCTGGCAGCACGACGCGACACCGAGCCCCAGCGACTCCCACGACGTCCTGGCCGACGACGCTGTCTGTCTGCTCGATGTCCCCGTCCACAAGACCGGGACGGCGTTCACCAAGCCGGTAGACCCCATCCTCGGTAGGGCGATCGAGACGTGGGAGGCGGAACGCCGTGCGCAGCCGCCGCTGCTCGACCGCAAGACCGGAGAGCGTGTGCAGTTCCTGTTTGCTCATCGGGCGCGTCCGGTCGGGAAGACCTACCTCAACCACACGATCATCCCCGCGCTGTGCGCCAAGGCGGGCGTGCCCACGGCCGACGCCCGCGGCAACATCACCAGCCACCGGGCCCGGTCCACCATCGCCAGCCAGCTCTACAACGCCAAGGAGCCTATGACGCTGTTCGAGCTCCAAACCTGGCTCAACCATCGCTCACCCGAGACGACCCAGCACTACGCCAAGATCACCCCGAACACACTCACCCGCGCCTACACCGACGCCGGCTACTTCGCCCGCAACGTGCGCGCCATCGAAGTCCTCGTCGACCGCGACGCCGTGACCTCCGGGGCGGCCGCGGCCGGTGAGCCGTGGCAGTACTACGACCTCGGACACGGCTACTGCACCTACACCTTCTTCGAGCAGTGCCCGCACCGGATGGCCTGCGCCCGCTGCGACTTCTACACCCCGAAGGCCTCCAGCAAGGGCCAGCTCCTCGAGGCCAAGACCAACCTGCAGCAGATGCTCGCCAACATCCCCCTCAGCGAAGAAGAACAAGCGGCGATCGACGACGGACACGCCGCTCTCGACCAACTGCTACAACGCCTCGTCGACACCCCCACCCCTGCCGGGGCCACCCCACGCGAGATGGGCGTCCCAGCCACCGCGACCCTGCTCACGATCACAGCGGTGAGCCACGACTCGGGGCCTCCGTGACCACGTGAAGCAGGCTAGACACAACGACGGTGGCCAATAGACGATGCCGCCCCCACCGCGCGCCGGTCCCGGGAACCACTCCGGACAGGTGCTTCGGGAACGCGCAGTTCAGCCCCTGCAGTGCATGGTTCTGTCTGCGAACTTCGACATCGGTTCTCCGACAACAACGACGGCGTCGCCTCACCGAGACCGAGGGTTTACGTGGCCGCGAATGTCGACGGCAACTGCGGACGCCTCGCCAGGTAGGCGTGTGTTGACCGCGGTGCTTGTTAGCGGTGGCCCACGGGGCCGGTCAGCCGCAGCGCATGGTCGATGTCGATGCAAATCGGCCGTAGCGCGACCTCACCCCGATACGGGCAGGCACTCGGCGAGCAGGTCGATGACGTCGTGCCACGCCCGTTGCGCGTGTCGCGGGTGGGGGCCGACGCCGGGGAGCAGGGTCTCGGTCCCCGCCATCGGGTGGTGGAAGGCGTGCAGGGCGCCGCCGTAGACCACCATGCGCCAGTCGACGCCCGCGGCCTGCATCTCGGCGGCGAAGGCGTCCCGTTGCGCGGGCGGCTGGATGGGGTCCTCCGACCCGACCCCGGCCCACACCGGACAGCGAATGCGCGCCGCCTCCCCCGGTCGGCCCGTGATCAGTCCGTTGATCGTCCCGATCGCGCGCAGTTCGACGCCGGCCCGACCGAGTTCCAGCGCGATGGCGCCGCCGGTGCCGTAGCCGATGGCGGCGATCCGGTCGGGGTCGGTCCGCGGTTCGGCTCGGAGTACGTCGAGCGCGGCGTGGCCGATGTCCCGCATCCGGTCGGGGTCGGCGAGCAGCGGCATGCAGCGCTCCAGCATCTCCTGGGGGTCGGTGAACCAGCGCCCGCCGTGGATGTCGAAGGCCAACGCCACGTACCCGAACTCGGCGAGAGCGTCGGCCCGGCGGCGCTGGACGTCATCGAGCCCTGGCCCCTCGGGCCCAAGCAGGACCGCGGGCCGGCGGCCGACACCGGCGGGGAGCGCGAGGTGCCCGATCATCGTCAGGCCATCGGCCGGGTACTCGACCGTGCGCGTCGTGACCGTCGTCATGAGGCCGGACGGTAGTGATCGTCGAACCCGGCCGGGCCGGTGTTCACCACCGGCGCAACAGCGCGATCCTGAGCCAACACCGTGGCGGTGCCGTCAGGATTCGCGAGCATTGATCATGCTCCGGCACCTCTGCCGACTTACGAATTGGCGAGCAGATGACGTCGGAGGTCGCGGACACGGCCAAGTGCGCCGGGCCGGACCCACGTCACTACGAAGTCCAGACGCATCCCCGGTCGTCGTTCCGCTTGCGGGACGACGTACGGCTTCCACTCCTCTATCGGACGGTGGTGTCGCAGGACCGGCGGTCGGGAGTGGGTAGGGCGGCCGCGAGGGCGGCCACTGCGATCATGAGCAGGGCCATCACCCCGAACGCGACGGAGAACCCGCCGAGGGGTTCGATGGGGTCGCCTTCGACGCGCCCGGCGCTGGTGTACGCGGCGCCGATGCTGAGCAGGGCGGCGAGTCCGAGGGCGCCGCCGACCTGCTTGGTGGTGTTCATCAGCCCCGAGGCGGCGCCCGCGTCGTCGTCGATGACCCCGGAGGTGACCAGGGTGGTCAGCGGGGTGTTGAGCAGGCCGACGCCGACCGACATGACGACGGCGGGACCGAGGATGCCGGACAGGTAGGTATCGGCGGGGTCGATGAGGCTCTGCCACCAGAACCCGGCCGCCGCGAGCACCGAGCCCGCGGCGAGCAGTACCCGGGCTGGGATGCGGGCCATCAGCCGGGGCGCGAGCTGGGCGCCGACCACGACGGTAATCACGGTGTGGGGCAGGAACCCGAGCCCGGTGGCCAGCGCGGACAGGCCGAGGTCCTGCTGCATGTAGAGCGTCAGGAAGTACCACATCGGCATCAGGCTCACCCCGGCCAGCAGCATCGCGGTGTTGCCGACCGTGACCGCGCGCAGCCGGAACAACCGCAGCGGGACCAGCGGGGCCTGGGACCACCAACCCTCGTTGGCTACGAACACTCCGAGTCCGACCACCGCGACCGCGAGCGCGCCCACCGTGGTCAACGAGCCCCAGCCGCGCTCGGGGACGCCGGACACGGCGAAGGTCAGGGCGACCAGGCCCACGGTGGCGGCCACCGCGCCGGGCACGTCGAGGCCACGTGCCGGCTCGGCGTCCCGACCACCTCCGGGCGTCGTCGCGGCGCGGTGTCGGTCGGCGGGCAGGATGCGGGCGGCTAGCAGCACCGCGACCGCCCCGATCGGAAGGTTGATCAGCAGCGTTGCCCGCCAGGTCAGGTACTCGGTCAGGACCCCGCCGAGCAGGTTGCCCGCGGCACCTCCGGCGGAGGCCAGCGCGGTCCAGATCGCCAGCGCCCGCACTCGCTGCGGGCCCTCGGAGAAGGTGGTGGTCAGGATCGTGAGGCTGGCCGGGGCCAGCACGGCGGCGCCGAGGGCCTGCACTCCGCGGGAGATCACCAGCATGGCCGGCGAGACGGCCAGCCCGCCCGCCACGCTGGCGGCGGTGAACACCACCAGCCCAGCCAGGAAGACTCGTCGCCGCCCGTAGAGGTCGGCGAAGCGCCCACCCAGCAGCAGGAAGCCGGCGAACACCAGCGCGTAGCTGGTCACCACCCACTGCAGCCCGGCCGGAGCGAACCCGAGTCCGGCCTGGATGGCCGGCAGCGCCACGTTCACCACCGACGCGTCGAGCACCACCATGAACTCCGCGGCGCATGCCACCACCAGCACCGGCCACACCGCGCTCGCCCGGTCGGCCCGGCGAGCGTGACCGGCACCGGTGTTCGTCGTGGTCGGCTCGGTCACCCCTGCCCGCCTTCTCTGTTCGACATCGTCACCCTGAACAATGCAACTCCATCGGATTGACCTAGGTCGACAGTAGAGGCGTCTGCTGTACTGGTCAAAACAGTGGGTTTGCATCGAGGAGGCGTGGGTGGCGCGGACGCGGGGTCCGGGGGCGACGAACGAACAGCGCCGCGACGAGGTGGTCAGGGCGGTCCTCGCAGTGGCCGCAGCCCATGGTGTGCCAGCCGTGTCGCAGGCCAGGGTCGCCGCTGCGGCAGGGGTGTCCCCGGGGCGGGTGCAGCACTACTTCCCGACCATGGCCGACCTGCTGGGCGCGGCATTCGACCAGGTCAACGCGGCCAGTAGCGCCCGCATCCGAGACGCCGTCGGTGGGGACCTGGATGCTGCCCCGGCACGGCAGGTGCTCGAGGTGGTCCTGACCGAGCTCATCCCGCACGACGAGGCGACCCGGGCGCACCTGCAGTTCCGGCAGTCGTTCACCGCCCTGGCCCTGCACCATGAGGACATCGCTGCACGCCTGCGCGACCAGTACCACCACCTGCATCACCGCGACCTCGGCTCGCTGATCCGCCGCGACCAGGCCGCCGGCCTCAGCGACGCCACGGCGTCCCCGGAGACCGTGGCGACCTGCCTGGCCGCGCTGGCCGAGGGGCTGGCCTACTACGTGCTCATCGGTGCGGTCGCCGCCGACGCCGCCCGCGACCAGGTCCTCGCTGCCGTCGCCGCGCTCTACCGCCACGAAGAGGTTGTCGACCAGGACCCGGCGACGAGTTCCGATCGGGCCTCCGCCGCATCCGGGCCGGTGAACGCCCGTCGGACGGAGGCGCCGAATCGCTCGAGTGCACCATCCCGTGGCCGTTCGATGTGATCACTTGGCGCTCGCCGTCCGCGCCACCGAGGAGTCCCATCCTTCCTCGCCGAGATTGTCGACCGTCTGCCCGTCGGACCGATTCCCGGCCGTCGACGCGGAGCTCACGGTGCCTTGCCGGTGGCTGCAGGAGCGGGTTGCTGTTGGCCACCGGGGTTCTCGAGGCGGGTGAGGGCGACGAGCATGGCCTGGAGTACACGCAGAGTCGCGTCGACGTCCTCGCCGGTGAGTTTCCCCTCGATGCGGCTCATGAGGTCGTGCTCGCGAGCGATGACTCGTTCTATCGCCTGCCGGCCTGCGGGCGTCAGCACGATGAGCGGGGAGTTGCGGTGCGCAGGGTTGGGTGTGCTGCGGAGCCATCGCGACTGCCGGGCCTCATTGACCATGCGCTGCACGAACTGACGGCTCAGGTCCAGGCGCCCGGCCAGGGTCGGGACCGTGGCCGCGGGCTCGCCGTGCAGGGCGTCGAGCACCGCGCGAACCCCGGTGGACATGCCCATGAGGTGCTGATCTTGCTCCACGCGCCGCAGAGCCTTGCGGTATAGCGGGCCGATCGCGCGGTAGACCTCGGCGAGGCGAGGTCCCCGCTCGGCCGGCGTCAGTGGGGAACCCATGAGCACGATCATGACACCTTGGTTGCCATCACGACGAAGAACTGACACCTTGGTTGTCATGTTGCCGCGGCTCCACCTTCCAGATGGCCAGCACCTTGCCTACCTCGACGATGGTGAGGGTCCCGACGTCCTCGTCCTCCTGCACGGGGGTGGGCTCGACCACCGGATGTGGCAGTCACAGCTCGGCGCCTTCCCCGGCTGGCGAGTGATCGCACCGGACGCCCGAGGACACGGTGATTCCTCGACGCCGAGCAGCCCCTACCGGCTGGTGGACGACGTCGTCGCGATCCTCGACGCTCTCGAACTCGTGCGGGTCGTCGTGGTGGGCCTGTCGATGGGGGCCGGTACCGCCGTGGACTTGGCCGTCGAGCGCCCCGACCGGGTCCGAGGCCTCGTGGTCAGCGGCACCGGTACCAGCGCCCCCGACTTCCGCGACCCCTGGGTGCTCGACATCTTCGCGACCTGGCAACGGGCGGTCGAGGAACAGGACCCCGAGGCCTGGATCGAGGGCTTCGCCCGGTTCGTCCCCGGACCGCATCGCGGCCCGGGCGAGGTCGACCCCGACGTCCTCGCAGCCAATGACGCCATGGTCCGCCACACGCTGGCCACCCACATCCTCCCCAGAATCACCGAGGGCCGGGCGCCGGTTCAGCCCAGCCCCGTCGTGGACGTCAACCAGCGGCGCCGACACGTCGAGGCGCCGGTGCTCGCGATCACCGGCGGCGGCGACGCCGACGGCAGCGGCAGCGGCAGCGAGGAAATCAACACAC
>JAKDNL010000280.1 GCA_030451825.1 Pseudonocardia sp.
CGATGTACGGGTACTCGTTCTGGAGAAGGACACCGAGCCCGCGTCGTTCGTCCGTGTCATCGGTCTGCATATTCGCAGTATCGAGCTGATGGCAATGCGCGGATTACTGGACCGCATTCTCGAACACGGACGACGGCGCCCGGCCGGCGGATTCTTCGCCGCCATCAGCAAACCCGCGCCCGAGGGTTTGGATTCCGCGTACGCCTATCTGCTGGGCATCCCGCAGCCGGTCATCGTTCACCTGCTCGAAGAACATGCGATCGAACTGGGTGCGCAGGTCCGGCACGGTTGTGCTCTGGCCGATGTCGCGCAGGACGACGAGGGTGTGACCGTCGAGCTGGCCGACGGCGAACGGCTGCGTTCGCGCTTTCTCGTCGGCTGTGACGGCGGGCGCAGTACGGTGCGAACGTTGCTCGGCGTCGGCTTCCCCGGCGAGCCCTCGCGGACCGAGACGCTCATGGGCGAGATGGAAATGGGTGTACCGCAGGAGGAGGTCGCCGCCAAGATGACCGAAATCCACGAGATCGACAAGCGATTCGACCTCAGGCCCGTCGGCGACGTATATCGCGTCGTGGTCCCCGCCGCGGGAGTCAGCGATCGCGCGGAACCGCCCACCCTCGACGATTTCACACGACAGCTGCGCGCCATCGCCGGGACCGATTTCGGCGCGCACTCCCCGCGCTGGTTGTCCCGCTTCGGGGACGCCACCCGGTTGGCCGAACGTTATCGGGTCGGGCGGGTGCTGCTGGCCGGCGATGCGGCACACATCCATCCACCCATCGGTGGACAGGGCCTCAATCTGGGCGTTCAGGAGGCATTCAACCTCGGCTGGAAACTGGCCGCCCAGATCCGCGGCTGGGCGCCGGGAACACTGCTGGACACCTACCAGGCCGAACGTCAGCCGGTCGCCGAGGACGTGCTGGACAACACCCGCGCCCAGATGGACCTGCTGTCCACCGAGCCGGGCCCGCAGGCCGTGCGCAGGCTGCTCACCGAACTGATGGACTTCGACGAAGTGAACCGCTACCTGGTCGAGAAGATCACCGCGATCGGCCTCCGCTACGACTTCGGTGAGGGCCCCGACCTGCTCGGCCGCCGCCTGCGCGACATCGACGTGAAGCAGGGCCGCCTCTACGACCTGCTGCATCGCGGCCGCGGCCTGCTGCTGGACCGCACCGAACGCCTGACCGTCGGCGACTGGTCAGACCGGGTCGACCACCTCGCGGATCCCACCGCGGACCTGGATGGTCCGTGCGTCCTGCTGCGCCCCGACGGCCACGTCGCCTGGATCGGCGACGATCAGCAGGACCTGGACGACCACCTCTCCCGCTGGTTCGGCAAGCCCGCCGATCGAATGGCCGGCCGAGACCATTCATGATCGCCATCCTGAGCAACTTGTATGAGTGCGTACAGGATAGTAGCTTCCTCCGGTAAGTCGTATGCACGCGTGCGAGGCAGTGCAGGGCGAGCGGCACCCCGAGCACCGAAGGAGCACCACCCGGTGTCACTCACACGCGTCCACAACTTCGCCATCTCGCTCGACGGCTTCGGTACCGGTGAGGGCCAGAGTCGCGACGCGCATTTCGGTCACGCCGGCGACAGGCTGCACCGATGGATGTTCGCCACCCGGTGGTGGCAGCCCGGCGGTAGCGGCGGCATCGACGACGCCTTCGTTCAGCAGCACGGTCCGGGGATCGGCGCCGAGATCATGGGTGCCGGCAAGTGGGGTCACCCCGGATGGCACGAGGAGCCGGACTGGACGGGCGCGTGGGGCCCCAACCCGCCGTTTCACACACCGGTCTTCGTCCTCACCCATCACCCGCGTCCGCCGATCGAGATGGAGGGCGGCACGACATTCCACTTCCTCGACGCCTCACCCGCGGAGGCGCTCGAGACGGCCCGCGCGGCCGCGGGCGGGCAGGACGTACGTGTCGGCGGCGGCCCCACCATCGTCCGCGACTTCCTCGCTGCCGGGCTCGTCGACCACCTGCACACGGTGGTGGTCCCGATCCTGCCCGTCCCAGAGGCGTACGCCGCTGGGACGGGCAGGAGGGCCTCGAGAAGAACTACGCGGTCGAGGCCACGTCCTCGCCCGGCGGAGTCACGCATCTGACGTTCACCCGCGCGGGTGTCTGAACCGAGAAGGCAGGTGGTGGCTTGAGGTTCTAGGGGCCCAGGACGCAATCGACGGCCGTGTACAGGGTGTCGGTCTCGGACTGCAGGATCGAGTCCTCGGCAGGCAATGCCCGTTCGAGGCCGAGCCCGTTGACGACGGTGATCAGGAATCGTGCCCGTCGGGTGTTGTCGCCGTCGGGAAGGGCGCCTTCGTTCGTGAGGACCGTCAGCCAGTACTCGAGGCGGCGACGTACCTCTCGTTCGATGGCGAGATATGCCGCGTGGAGCTCCTCGGTCGGCTCGGGGGCGACGAACTCCTCGACGACTTTGCGCATGCCGTCTCGTGCCTGTGTCCCCACTCCGACCCGGGTGAGCACCTGCCGGAGGCAGCCGACCAACCGATCCCGGGCGGGCACGGTGCTGTCGTGGATCCTCTCGTCGGTTACCACGAGGTCGTAGATGCGGGTGAGCACCTCGTCCTGGAGCTCGCGCTGGGTCGGGAAGTGATACCGGAGCGAGCCCGTGCTCACCCCGGCCCGCGACGCGACCGCCCGCACGCTCAGCCTCGCGCCCGGGTCCTCACCGAACATCGTCATGGCAGCCAGCAGGACCTTGTCCCGGCTGCCGAGCTCTCCCGTGTCGTGCTCCACCGTGTCCACCTCCCCTCGCATCCTACTAGTACACCGTGTTAGCGTCTCGGCCCAGCGTCTAACACAGTGTGTTAGACGGCCGATCGAGTGTCGGGGGTAGGCATGTTGAAGGACTGGCAGCGGCGTCGGGCCGCGCGGCGCGTGAAGCGTGGCGACGGGCGCCCGCTGAAGCGTTTTCACTGGTGGCAGATGTTTCTCGGGCGTGCGCTGTTGCACCTTCAGCTGATCGGGGACGACGGTCGCCGGGCCGTGTACAGCGTCGATGTGCGCCACCAGGGCGACCGGGAGGACGGCGTGGTGCGGGCACAGCTCTACCGCGACGGCCGGCATCACGCCGTGTCCAAGGTTCCCGCCGTCTTCCCGGTCGAGGGTGGCGCGATCGAGGTGGCGACGACCGGCGTCGGTGTCAGGCGCTGTCACTACGTCGCCGCCGACGGGACGGAGCGCCAGCTCATCCCGGACCCGAAGTCGGCCGAGGGGCGCCGGGCCCGCCTCGATCGCGACCACCCGTCGGCGAGCCGGATGATCGGCGTCGTCTCGGTGGTCATGCTCGTCGTCGGTGTGGGCCTCAATCTCCTGCAGATCCTCGAACCGATCTCCCGGATACCCCCCATCGCCGAGAACCTCGGCGTTTTCGAGTCGCCGATCCACCTGCCGCTCTGGCTCAACATCACGCTCGGCCTCGCGGCCGCTCTGGCGAGCACCGAACGGGCACTCCGGTTGCGTTACCACTGGCTGCTCGACGCGGGCGGGAACTGATCCGCGACCCGCAAACCGACCTATCGCCCAGCAGGTCCTCCGGCGGTCGAGAAGACCGCTGCACATCTCCCCGGCGGATCCGGAAAGCCATCGGGTTGAGTGTTCTTGCCAATGATCGACAATGGACGGGGAACGATGCGACGACGACGGAACCTGGGTCGTGCGACCGCGCTGGCCGTACTGGTCGGCCTGGTCGGGGCGGCGATCGCGACACCGGTGGGGGCGCAGGAGCCCCCGGGGTCGGAGGAGCCGGCGACGGGACCGGCGTGGGGGCCTTGTCCGGCGGACGTGGTGGCACCGCAGGTCGTCCTGCAGTGCGCACCGGTCCCGGTGCCGCTGGACTACAGCGACCCGGACGGTGAGCAGATCCAGATCATGGTGTCGCGGTTGGCCAGCCCGAAGCCGGAGAAGCGGCGCGGGGTGCTGATGCTCAACCAGGGCGGCCCGGGTGGCTCCGGGCTGGCGTTCGCGAACGATCTGGTGAAGCGCGGACTGCCCGCCGGTGTCCAGGAGAGCTACGACATCATCGGCTTCGACACCCGCGGGGTCGGGCACTCGGCCCCGGTGAGCTGCGGCTTCACCACCGACCAGGACTACCTCGGCAACATCCCGCCGTACGCGGCCGACGAGGCGGCGGTGCTCGAACAGGCCGAGATCGCGAAAGAGGTGGCACGGCGATGTACCGCCCACGACGAGAACGGGCATCTGCGGCATGTGTCGACCGCGAACGTGGCCCGTGACATGGACCGGATCCGGGCCGCGCTCGGCGAGGAGAAGGCCAGCTTCCTCGGGTTCTCCTACGGCTCGGCGCTCGGGGCGGCCTACGCCTCGCTGTTCCCCGACCGGGCCGACCGCGTCGTGCTCGACAGCAACGTCGGTGACACCCACCTCGACCAGGACGGGATCCGACGCTACGCCCTCGGTGCCGAGCAGACCTTCCCCGACTTCGCCCGGTGGGCAGCGGCCCGGCACGAGACCTACGGGCTGGGTGCCACGCCGGAGGAGGTGCGTGCCACCTACTTCACCCTCGCCGAACGGCTCGGCCGGGAGGCGTCGGGCGGGGTCGATGGACGGGTGTTCCGACTGGCCACCTTCGTGGGGCTCTACGGCCCGACCCTGTACGGCCGGACGGCGGCGACCTGGCAGTCGTTGCTGACCGGTGACACGACTCCGCCTCCCGCTCCGGCTCCCGCTCCCGCCCCGGGGCCGTCGCCGTCGCCGTCGGACAACGCGTTCTCGGCGTTCATCGCGACGACGTGCAACGACGTCGAGTGGCCGCGGGACGTGGCGAGCTACCAGCGGGCCGTGGCCGAGGACCGCAAGCGGTTCCCGGTGTTCGGCGCGGCGAGCGCGAATGTCCTGCCCTGCGCGTTCTGGCCGCACGAGCCGATCGAGCCCCCCGTCGAGGTGCTCGACAAGGGCCCGGCGAACGTGTTGCTGGTGCAGAACCGGCACGACCCGGTCACCCCGCTGCGCGGGGCGGAGCTGCTCGACGAGAAGTTCGGCGACCGGTCCCGCCTGCTGGTCGAGAACGGCAGCGGCCACGGCGTCTACGTCGGCACCGGCGACAGCCCCTGCGCACTGAACACGACGACGACCTTCCTGGTGGGCGGACAGCTACCGCAGGAGGACGTGTTCTGCGACTGATCGACAGTACCCAGCCGGATATCCGGTGAGCGCTGCTCAGCAGCCGCCCGGAACAGCCTCGCGGCGATCTGTCGTGTGGAGGTCGGTCATCGGTTGCCTCACTTCAAGGTCGATCCGGTCCGGGGAGCGTCCTCGCCGGATCGCTCGCCCCTGTGCCGCCCAGCCTGGTGGCGCAACGGAAGGGAATCGATTACCTGCGAGGTCATCGACGAGACGATCGGATGCCGGCGGGCCTCTGTCGTGGCGCGAAGCGGGTGGGGGGCACGCCGTAGACCTCGCGGAACGCGGTGCGCAGGCTCTCGGTCGAACCGAAGCCGCAGCGAGGCGCGACCCTGCTCAGTGGCAACGAGCTCGAGGTGATCAGTTGTGCGGCGGCCTCGGTGCGGGCACGGCGGACGAAGCGTGCGGGACTGCGGCCTGCCTGAACCCGGAACAGGCGGGCGAGGTGTCGAGCGCTCACGCCGGCGCGCGCGGCCAGGGCCGTCGCGGACAGGTCCCGGTCGAGGTTGTGCGTGATGTACTCGACGACGTCGCGGACGAGCGGGTCGGCCTGGGCGGGCGCGGACACGTGCAGGCTCATCTGCGCCTGCGTTCCGGGGCGCTGCAGGTAGGTCACCAGCACCCGCGAGACCTGCCGGGCGACGTCGGCGCCCAGGTCCTCGGCGACGAAGGCGAGGGTCAGGTCCAGCGCCGCGGTCATTCCCGCCGAGGTGTACACGTTCCCGTCACGCACGTAGATCGGGTCCGGATCGACGGTCACGGCGGGGCGGCGGGCGCCGTCGTAGGCGATCACCAACACCGACCGGGTCTCCACAAGGTGCCAACGGTAGGCGGGCGTGTCCTGCCGGACCAGCACTCCACGGTTTCGGACCTCTTGTAGCTGCAGTCCTGTCCGGTCGGCACCGGGTGGCCCACGGTGCGACCCATGACGCAGACCACGCCGTCGACCGCCCCAGCCACCGCGCCCAGCCACCGCCACCGCCGTCATGCCGGCCCTTATGCCTCCTCGGCTCGGGGGGCAGCCGCGGGCCGCCGGGACCCGGCCTGTGCGGCGGACAGGTTGCGGTAGCCGGGATGGACGCCCTCGGTCAGGCCCTGTTCCTCGGCGACGCGGGTGAGCAGGTCGTGCAGCTGCCCGCGTTCGGCCGGCGTGAGGGCACCGACGAGGGCGTCGTCGTGCTCGCCGGCTACCCGGCGGATCTCCCCCAGCAGCCGCCGGCCGGCGTCGGTGAGGTGGATCGCGTGCAGCCGGCGGTCGGTGGGGTTGCGGCGCCGCTCCAGCACCCCGCGGTCCTCCAGGGCGTCGACGATCGTGACGAGGCGGGTGGGTGGGGTGTCGAGATGCCGCGCGAGGTCCTGCTGGCTCTGCCCCGGACCGATGGCGACGGCGCGCAGCAGCCCGGACTGCGGCGGGGTGAGATCCAGCGTGGCGACCCGCTCGGCGAACCGCCGGGCGGCGTGCGCACCGAGCTGCGCGAGCAGGAACGCGCTGGTCGCCGGCGTGGGCGCGGCCGGACCGGAACCCGCAGAAGATGTCATGCGGAAATAATATCGCTTGACAGATGAGTCAGGCAAGAACATCGTTACATCTTGTCACGATTACATGGAGGCATGATGAGCACCACGTCGAACGTCCACAGTCGTCCCGCCCAGGCCGGGCCGCCGCTCGTCGCACCCGCACTGGCTTTCGCCGGCCTGACCGTCGTCGGGGCCGTCCTGGGCGCGAGCGGACCGCGGCCGACCACCCCAGCCGTCGAGCTCGCCGACTACCTCACCGCGCACGCCACGACGGCGACCGTGCAGGCCGCCGCGGTGTTCGCCACGGCGATCCCACTGGCCCTGTTCTCCGCGGTGGCCTACCGGCGACTGCGCCAGCTCGGTGTCACCGCGCCCGGCTCGGCGATCGCGCTCGCCGGCGGCCTGGTCGCCTCGGCCATGCTGGCGTTGTCCGGCCTGGCCGCCTGGACCACGACGCAGAGCATCGACCTCGGGGAGCCGGGCCTGCTGCGGGCCCTGACCACGCTGTCTTTCGCCGCCGGCGGCCCCGGGTTCGTGCCGTTCCTCGCCCTGCTCCTCGCGGGCGTGGCCGTCCCGTCGCTGGTCCTGGGACTGCTGCCCCGAGCGCTGGCCTGGGCCGGGCTGGTCGTCGCCGGGCTCGGGATGCTGAGCGTGTTCTCGCTGCTCACCCCGGCGCTGTACGTCCTCCTGCCGGTCGGACGGTTCGGCGGGCTGCTGTGGCTGGTCGCCGCGGCCGCACTGCTGCCGCTGACCCGCCGGCGCCGCAGCACCCCGGAGCCGGCGGCGTCATGAACGCCGTGCTGGTCCAGCTCCGCCCGGGGGCGCCGCCAACGGTGGAGCCGTATTCGATGTAACTACAATAATCTGGTCGCCATAATTTTCGTCCTACCGTACTATTAGCTGGCCTGGCCTGGAGCCGGGCCGCCGGAGACCGGCGGGTGTGCCGGGGCGTGGAAGGGAGCCGTCGGATGCGGTTGAGCATGAGTGTCACGAACTTCTCCTGGCGACCAGGAGGTGCCGACCTCGGGCGCCGCCTCGACGAGATCGCGCGGGCCGCCGACGAGGGCGGGCTGGACGGGCTGTGGGTGGCCGACCACCTGCTGCAGGCCGACCCGTACGGCGCCCGCCCGGGCGAGACGGAGATGCTCGAGGCCTACACCACGCTGGGTTTCCTGGCTGCGCGGACCGCGCGGATCCGGTTGGGCACGCTGGTCAGCGCCGTGACGTTCCGGCCACCGGCGTTGCTGGTGAAGGCGGTCACGACCCTGGACGTGCTCTCCGGCGGGCGCGCGCTGCTGGGGATCGGCGCCGGCTACCAGGCCGACGAGGCCGCCGCGATGGGGCTGGCGCTGCCCCCGGTCGCGGAACGGTTCGACCGTCTGGAGGAGACGCTGCGCATCGCGCGGCAGCTGTGGGGCGGGGACGAGACGCCGTTTCGCGGCACGCACTACACGCTGGAGCGTCCGCAGGGCAGTCCGGTGCCGCTGACCCGCCCGCACCCGCCGATCCTGGTGGGAGGCACCGGGGAACGGCGCACGTTGCCCCTGGTCGCCCGGTACGCGGATGCGTGCAACGTGTTCGACATCCCGGACGGCGGCGCGACCGCCCGGCACAAGCTCGCCGTCCTGGCCCGGCTCTGCGACGAGATCGGCCGCCCGTTCTCCGAGATCGAGAAGGTGATGTCACCCGGCTTGAGCCGGGAGAAGACGCCGCGTCGTTCGTCGCGCGGTGCTCGGCGTTCGAGGGCTTGGGCATCGACCACGTGGCCGTCGTGACGACCGGGCCGTGGACCGACCGCAGCGTCGCGACCCTCGTCGAGGCCGCACCGGCGCTGGCCGGCCTGGGACGATGACCCCCGGGTGGGGAGCGGCGGCCGGTCCCGTCGCCGCAGGGTCAGCGC
>JAKDNL010000281.1 GCA_030451825.1 Pseudonocardia sp.
CCACCGCGCCCGCCGGGGGCCGGCATCCGCGCGCCGGGCGCGGACTACGCGTGGCCGCTGCACCCGGCTCCGGCGGTCGGGACCCCGTTCCGCCGCCCGACGTTCCGCTACGGGCCGGGGCATCGCGGCGCGGACCTCGTCGCCGCGCCCGGGCAGGCGGTCCTGGCCGCGCGGGAGGGCGTCGTCGCGTTCGTCGGGCCGGTGGCCGGGCGCGGGGTCGTCTCGGTGGACCATCCGGACGGCCTGCGGACCACCTACGAGCCGGTTACCCCGGCCGTCCGCGCCGGGATGCGGGTCACCGCCGGTGACCCGCTGGGCGTGCTCGAGCCCGGGCACGCGGGCTGCCCGGCCGCGGCATGCCTGCACTGGGGTGTGCGCCGCGGGAAGCTCGACTACCTGGACCCGCTGGTGCTCCTGCGTCCCGCCCGCGTGCGGCTGCTGCCGTGGGACGTGCTCGAACCGTGACGGCCGGCGCGGCGCACCCGATCACCCGGCCAGGTACTGCTCCAGACGTCCACGCAGCCGGGCCACCATCCGGGTGTGCAGCTGGCACACCCGGGACTCGGTGACCCCGAGCAGGCCGCCGATCTCGGCCAGCGTCCGGTTCTCCAGGTAGTACAGGCGCAGGACCAGGCGATCCCGGTCGCCGAGCTGGTCGACCGCGGCCCGGAGCTCGCCGACGGTCTCCCGGTGGACGGCGGCGAGGACCGGGTCCGGCGCGCTGTGGTCGACCAGCAGGTCCGCGGCCCCACCGCCGCCGGGCAGGTCGTCGTCGAGCCGGTCGGCGCTGATCACGTGCACCGGCCGGGTGGCCAGGCGCAGCTCGCGCAGCCCGATCCGCAGCTCGGCCGCCAGCTCCCGGTCGGTGGCGGGCCGTCCGAGACGCAGCTGCACCGCTTCCCGGGCCCGCTCGACCTCGCGGCTGCGGGCACGCACCGTCCGCGGCACCCAGTCCTGCGCGCGCAGCTCGTCGAGCATCGCGCCGCGCACCCGCTGCGCGGCATAGCCCTCGAACCGCACCGCACGCGCCGGGTCGAACCGGTCGATCGCCTCCATCAGCCCGAACGTCCCGGACTGCACGAGGTCGGCCAGCTCGATCGACGACGGCAGCCGCACCGCCAGCTTGCTGCCGACCCCGCGCACCAGCGGCGCGTAGTGCTCGATCAGGCGCTGCCGCTCGGCACGCGCTCCGAGCTGCAGAAACGCCCGCCAGAGCGGCGCCGCCGCACCATCGACCACCTCGATCAGGTGATCTTCGGCGACGTCGGGCGTGTCGCCGGTCCGGGAGGAGACCAGGACCATCCGCGACGGCCCGGCGACGGCGGTGCCGGCAGCGGGATCGGCAGCGGGATCGGCAGCGGGATCGGCAGCGGGATCGGCCGGCGCCCCGGGCCCGGGCGGGTCGGCGACCGGCACGAGCCGCGGCGCGGCGACCGGCGCCGGCGTGTGATCGCCGGCGTCGGTGGCGAACATCGTGGCCGGGAGGACGTCCGGGACCTGCCCGTTCACCCTGTCCAGGGCCGAGGCGAGAACCGCGGGGAACGTCGCGTCCAGGCAGGAGGCCGGTGCCCCTACCTCACGCCCGGGGGTGGGCCTGATCATGAACCACCTTCAGCCGATCGACCGTGACATGCGTGTAGATCTGAGTCGTCGACAGCGTAGCGTGACCAAGTAACTCCTGTACGTAACGAAGGTCGGCCCCGCCCTCGAGCAGATGCGTGGCGGCGGCGTGCCGCAGACCGTGCGGCCCGATGTCCGCGACACCCGGCACGGCACCCATTGCACGATGCACGACGGTCCGGGCCACCCGGGGGTCCAGCCGCCCGCCGCGGACGCCGAGCAGCAGCGCCGGAGGCGAGCCCGCGGTCACCAGGCCCGGCCGCCCGGTCTCGCGCCAGCGGTGCAGGGTGCGGGCCGCCGGGACGCCGAACACGACGGTCCGCTCGCGGTCGCCCTTGCCCAGCACGCGCAGCGTACGGGTGCTCTCGTCGACGTCGTCGACGTCGAGACCGCACAGCTCCCCGACCCGGATGCCGGTGGCGTAGAGCAGTTCCAGGACCAGCAGGTCGCGCAGGGCCTCCGGGGTGTCCTCGGCCGCGCCGGAGGTCGCCGCGTCCAGCACCGCGGAGGCCGCCCCGGCGTCGAGCACCTCGGGCAGGACCCGGCCGGCGCGCGGGGAGCCGAGCCGGAGCGCCGGGTCGGTCGCGAGACGCCCGGTGCGCACCGCCCAGGCTCCGAACGTGCGGGCGGCGGCGGCGCGGCGGGCCAGGGTGGCCCGTCCGGCACCGGCGGTGTGGGTCTGCGCCAGGCGGTCGCGCAGGTGCGGCAGGTCCAGCGCGGAGAGCCGCGGCAGGCCGCGCAACAGATCGGCCAGGTCCGCGCGATACCCGCGGACCGTGTGCCGGGAGCGTCCGCGCTCGTGCGTGAGGTGCTCGGCGAACGCCTCCACCGCCGCCGCGACGTCCGGGGCCAGGGCGGGGGCGGGTTCGCTCATCCTCGGACCCTGCGCGCACGCCCCGCCGTTATCAAGCACCGCCACACAATCACGCACCGCCGCGCCGTCAAGCACCGCCGAGCCATCACGCACCGCCACGCGCGGACACCGGTTCGGTACCGGGGCGCTGCCAGAGACCGTGGACGTACTCGGCCAGCCCGCGTTCCTCCAGCTCGACCAGCGCGGCCCGGACGATCCCGGCCGGCAGGCCGGCCTCCTCGGTCAGCCGGTCGACCGGCCACGCCGCACGGGCCGGCAGGGCGTCGTGCACGGCCGCGACCGCCGGGTCCAGGCCGTCGGTCGGGCGCCGGGGCCGGGCCGGCTCCGCGGCCAGATCCACCCCGAGACGCCCGATCGTCTCCAGCACGTGTTCCGGACGCCCGACCAGCTCCGCACCGGCGCGGACCAGCTCGTGGCATCCGACCGACATAGCCGAGGTGACCGGGCCGGGGACCGCCATCACCGGGCGGCCCAGTGCCCGGGCGTCGGAGGCGGTGCGCTGCGAACCGCTGCGCGCGCCGGCCTCGACGACCACGCAGCCGCCGCCCATCGCGGCCAGCAGGCGGTTGCGCACCAGGAACCGGTGCCGCGCCGGCACCGCGCCGGGCGCATACTCGCTGACCACCGCCCCGGCGGCGGCGATCCGCTCGAGAAGCGTCTCGTGCGCCGCCGGGTAGGCGCGGTCCGGACCGCAGGCCAGTACCGCCAGGGTCGGACCACCGGCGGCCAGCGCCCCCCGGTGGGCGGCGGCGTCGATCCCGAACGCGGCCCCGGAGTTCACGGTGACCCCGGCCCCGGCCAGGACCGAGCCGAGCTCTGCGGCCGCGTGGGTGCCGTACCCGGTGGCGGCCCGCGATCCGACGACCGACACCGCCAGGTCGCACAGATCCGACAGCGACCGGGCACCGCGCACCCAGAGCGCGACCGGTGGGGCGAGCTCGTTCCGCTCCAGCGCCCCGCGGGTGCCGAACGCGGTGAACGGCCAGGCCGGCCACCCGTCGTCCTCGGGGACCAGCAGCCGCGCGCCGGCGGCGTGCGCGGCTTCGAGATCGGCCTCGGCGCGGTCGTACGCACGACGGGCCCGGACCCGCTCGGCCAGCGGCCCGGACACCTCCCCGCGGCGGATCCGGTCGGCCGCCTCGACCGGCCCGTGCGTCCGCACGAAGTCCACGACCTCCCGGCACGGCGGCTCCGCCACCCGCAGCAGGTAGGCGCGGGCCCGCAGGACTTCGGCCGGAACGCCCGTGCGGCCGGCGGGGTCCGTGGTCACGGCGCTCATTCCGCACCTCGTTCGCGGAAGTAGAGGGCGCCCGTGACCATCGCCCGGTCCGGCCGGTCGGCACCCGCGAGATCGGCCATCGTCCACGCGACCCGCAACGCCCGGTCGGCGCCCCGCGCCGAGAGCTCACCGGCTGCCATCCGCTTCTGCAGGGGTTCGACCACCGCCGCCGGTAGCGCGAACCGCGAGCGCAGCACCGTGCCGGGGACATCGCCGTTGCAGCGCCACCCGTAGCCCGACCACCGCGCCGCGGCGGCGTCGCGCGCGTCGAGCACCCGCTTGCGCACCACCGCGGTGCACTCCCCCGGCTCGTCGGCGCCCTCGCCCAGGACGGTGACCGGGTGCATCGTGACCCGCAGGTCCACGCGGTCCAGCAACGGCCCGGACAGCCGGCCGAAGTAGCGGCGGCGGACGGTCACCGGGCAGATGCAGTCCCGATCGTTGGCGGGCGCGCAGGGGCACGGGTTGGCGGCCAGCACGAGCTGGAACCGGGCCGGGTAGCGGACCGTGCCCTCGGCACGGGCCAGACGCACCTCGCCCTCCTCGAGCGGCGTGCGCAGGGCGTCGAGCAGGTGCGGTGGCCAGTGCGGCGTCTCGTCGACGAACAACACGCCCCGGTGCGCCAGCGACACCGCGCCGGGGCGCGCGACCCGGCTGCCGCCACCGAGCAACGCCGCGGCCGAGGCCGAGTGGTGCGGCGCGACGAACGGCGCGAGCGTGCTCAGCGGAGCGTCGGCGCCGAGGCGCCCGGCCACCGACCGGATCCCGGCCAGCTGCAACGCCTCCGCCCGGTCGAGCTCCGGCAGCAGCCCGACGATCCGCTGGGCGAGCATCGTCTTGCCGGTGCCGGGCGGTCCCACCATGAGCAGGTGGTGCCCGCCGGCGGCGGCGATCTCCAGGGCCCGCCGGGCGTCCGGCTGCCCGACGACGTCGGCCAGCTCGGGCATCTCCGGGCGGTCGGAGCCGAAGGGCGCCGGTTCCGGGCGGTCCAGCCCGAGGTTGCCGTCGAGCCAGGCCAGGACGTCGGACAAGGAGCCCGCCCCGAGCACCTCCAGGCCCTCGACCAGGGAGGCCTCGGGCAGCGCGGCCGTCGGGACGACGACCCGGGCCAGCCCGGCCGCGCGGGCCGCCAGCAGGCAGGGCAGCACCCCGCGGACCGGGCGGATCCGCCCGTCCAGGGCCAGCTCGCCGAGCAGGGCGGTGCCGTCGAGCCCGCCCCGGCGCACCGTTCCCGCGGCCGCGAGCACCGCGCAGGCCAGTGCCAGGTCGAACCCGCTGCCGGTCTTGCGCAGGGTGGCCGGGGAGAGCGCGAGGATGATCCGCTCGTTGGGCCAGTTCCGGCCGGAGTGCACGACCGCGGAGCGGATCCGGTCCTTGGACTCCTGCAGCGACGCGTCCGGGAGACCGACCAGGTGCACCCCGGGCATCCCGCCGCCGATCGCGGCCTCGATCTCCACCGGGACCCCGTCGACGCCGTCCACCGCAACCGAGAAGACCCGCGCGAGGCCGGTCATCAGAACGCCGCCGGGTAGTACGCGATCGTGGTCTCGCGCCCCGGTGGCATCAGCACCGCGA
The DNA here is from genome assembly GCA_030451825.1 of Pseudonocardia sp. Taxonomy (GTDB): domain Bacteria; phylum Actinomycetota; class Actinomycetes; order Mycobacteriales; family Pseudonocardiaceae; genus Pseudonocardia. The sequence continues at coordinate 5,349 of JAKDNL010000281.1, forward strand.
CCACGTCGAACCGGATCTCCACCCAGCCCACGTGGTGCGCTGCCAACCAGGCCCGGGCCAGCCGCCGGATCCGGCGCACCTTGCTCGCGGTGATCGCCTCGGCGGGCTCGCCGAACCCGACGCCGGAGCGGGTCTTCACCTCGCATACGACCAGCCGGTGCTCGGGGTCGGTCAGTACGATGTCCAGCTCGCCCTCGCTGCATCGCCAGTTCCGGGACAGCACCACCATCCCGTGGGCGTCCCGCAGGTACTCGGCGGCGGTGTCCTCACCGCGCCGGCCCAGATCGTCCTTCGCTGCCATGCCGACAACGATCGCGCCCACCGGACCCGCCGCACGGACGAATCGAAAACTGTGGATACGTGTGACGTGTTGGGGACAACCCGGCCTCCCGGTCCGGCGTGTGCGCCGGACCGTCAGGGGGTCGTGGTTCACTCGGTGCGGATGCTCGCTGCGCGAGCGCGAGCCCAGCCAGCCCAGCCGGCCCCGCTCAGCCCCCGAAGGTGTCGGTCTCCGGCAGGCGCAGGTCCGGCGTGTCCAGCTCCTCGATGTTGACGTCCTTGAACGTCACCACCCGCACGTTCTTCACGAACCGCGCCGGCCGGTACATGTCCCACACCCAGGCGTCCGACATCCGGACCTCGAAGTAGACCTCGCCGTCGGCGTTGCGCGGGGCCACGTCGACGGAGTTCGCCAGGTAGAAGCGGCGCTCGGTCTCCACGACGTAGGAGAACTGGGCGACTATGTCGCGGTACTCCTTGTAGAGCGTGAGCTCCATCTCGGTCTCGTACTTCTCGAGATCCTCGGCGCTCACTGGCCCAACCTCACTTCGCAGCCCCTTCTGTGATGCTCTCCATCGATCCGGAGGAGGCCGGCGAACTCCGCCGCGTCCCCCTCGTCCGCATCGTCGTCCGGGTCGGTCCCGTCCGTTTCCGACGCGTCGGCCGACCCATTGTGGCCCAGCCCCGGCATCGCGCCTCGCCCGGCCACCGCCGCCACGTTCGCGAACGAGAACCGGTGATCGTCGCAGGGCCCGAGCGCGGTCAGCGCGGCCTCGTGCTCCGGGGTGCAGTAGCCCTTGTGCACGGCGAACCCGTAGCCGGGGCGGACGCCGTCGAGCTCGACCATCAGCCGGTCCCGGGTCACCTTCGCCACGACCGACGCCGCGGCGACACAGGCCGCGACCCGGTCGCCCTTGGGCACCGCCAGGGCCGGGCGCCCGAACCCGCGCACCGCGAACCCGTCGGTCAGCACGTAGCCCGGCGGCGCGGACAGCCCCGCCACGGCCCGGCGCATGCCTTCGATGTTGGCCACGTGCACCCCGCGACGGTCGACCTCGACGGAGCCGACGACCACCACCGCGACGTCCACCGCGCGGCGCGCGATCACGTCGAACCAGCGGTCGCGTCCGGCCGGGGTGAGCAGCTTCGAGTCGGTCAGCCCGTCGAGCGCCTTCGCGTCCGACGGGCGCAGCACGCACGCCGCGACGACCAGCGGCCCGGCACTCGCCCCGCGCCCGGCCTCGTCGACCCCGGCGACCGGGCCGAGCCCGTAGCGCTGCAGGGTCGTCTGCAACGTCCAGCTGCCGGAGTCGCGCACGACCGCACGCGGTGGCCGCAGCGATCCGGGCAGGACCTGGAGGGGTTTGCGAGGGCGGCGCGCCGGCGTCCGGCGCGACCGTGGAGTGGGAACCGGCACCGCTCTCCCGGTCAGGATGTCGCGCGCCACCGGTCCCGGCGGCGCGTCACGGACAGGAACCGCTCGTCCTCGGCACGGCGGCGCAGGCTGCGCCGCCTGCTCAGGGCCAGCGGGAAGGTCCCCATCATGCCAAGCGCCAGCGGCGCCCCGGCCGGGAGCCCGCCGGAGCTGCCGGCCCCGTCCGGACCCAGGGCCGTCTGGGTGGTCGTCTGCGGGTTGATCGCGTCCACCCAGCCGAACCGGTCGAACGGCAGCACGATCAGGCGCGCCTTGCCGATCGCGTTCTCCACCGGCACCGGACCGTGCCCGGACGCCCGCGAGTCGGCCGAGTTGTTGCGCGAGTCGCCCATCATCCACATCTCGCCGTCGGGCACCGTGACCGGTCCGAACGGGATCTGCCGGGCCGGACCGGCCTCGGGCAGGTAGTAGATGTAGGGCTCGTCGAGCGGCTGACCGTCGACCATCACCTGGTTGAGCGCGTCGCAGCAGGCCACGGTCTGACCACCGACGGCGACCACTCGCTTGACGAAGTCCTTCTCGTCCGGCGGGGACATGCCGACCAGCGACCCCGCCATCTGCAGCCCTCGCAGCAACCCGTTCGAGGGTTCCTCGGCCTCGTACTCCGAGTTCGACCAGCTGTCCGGGCCGCGGAACACGACGACGTCGCCGGGCGAGATGTCGGTGAAGTTGTAGGTGACCTTGTCGACCAGCACGCGGTCGTTCGTACAGCCGGTGCAGCCGTGCAGGGTCGTCTCCATCGACCCGGACGGGATGACGAAGACCTTCCCCACGAACGTCGAGATCAGGAACGTGAGGACGAACGCTACCCCGACCAGCAGCGGCAGTTCCTTCCAGAACGACATCGGCTTCTTCTCACCGTCGCCGTCGCCGGACTTCCCGCGCCGCGACGTCAGCGCCGCGAGCTTGCCCGCGATCCCGACCGGCCCGCTGCGCTTCCCCGCGCGCGGGCCGTCGGCGGCGCCGATGACCGTGGGCTCCGGGTCATCGGCCGCGGGTGGGGCGGCGGGTGGGTCGGCGAGCGCCGCCGCGCCCCCGGCTCCTCCGGGATCGCCGGCCGCCGCGGGATCGCGGGCCCGTTCGGTGCCGTCCTCGTCCGGCCGGCCGGCCGGCGGCTCTTCGGAGCGGCCGCCCCGGCCGCGGCCGCGCGAGGGTGCGGCACGGTGGCGCCGGGACGGCAGCGCGGTCGTGGCCTGCCCCGCGACGTCCTGGGCCGCGACGTCCTGGCTCCCGGCCTCCTGGCTCCCGACACCCTGAGTTCCTGCGCCCTGGGTCCCGGCGTCGGTCCCGGGCGGCACGGTGGACGGCCGCGCGGCGGCACCGCCTCGCGGCGTGCCCGGAGGCGGCGGGCGGCGGTAGCCGGGGCGCGGATCGTCCGGGCGAGCGGTATCGGAGTCACCGGCGGGACGTCCGCCCTCCGGACGTCCATCGGCCGGGCGACCATCGGCCGGGCGACCAGTGGCCGGGCGACCAGTAGCCGGGCGACCATCGGCGCGGCTTCCATCGGCGCGGCTTCCATCGGC